>CAMJPH010000011.1 GCA_946407715.1 uncultured Bacteroidales bacterium
GTCTTACGTCTTACGTCTTACGTCTTACGTCTTACGTCTTACGTCTTACGTCTTAAATAGGCCGCAAAAATACAAAAAATAGGAATTGGTCTCGTGTTATTGAAAAATGTGTACTTTTGCCCCCTTATGAAAGATACTGATAAATTCGTACACGACGAGTACTATTACGCTTCAGGAGCCATTTCGGGCTCGCTGGATGCTATGTCGGCGGAGTTTTCCGGCTACGAGAAGTTGCCTGTGCGGAGCCGGCAGCAGGGCAATGTACTCTATCGTGCCCGCCGTTTCGGCCGTTACTATGTGCTGAAAGGTCTTGCGCCCGAGTATCGCGACGATCCCGCTATGCGCGAGTATCTCTCCAAAGAGTACCAAATCGGGGTGCAGCTCGACCACCCCCATATTGTTCGAGTGAACAGCTTGGAAGAGGACCCCAAAGCCGGGCTCTGCATCGTGATGGAGTACGTGGATGGGCAAAGTCTCGATCAGTGGCTGCTTACAAAACCGTCCACTGCCGCGCGCAAACGCATTTTCCGGCAGATTCTGGAAGCCATGGATTACTGTCACGAGCGGCAAATCTGGCATTTGGATTTGAAACCTTCCAACATTCTGATTACCAAAGATGGACAGGCCGCCAAGATTATTGACTTCGGGCTTTCCGACAACAGTGGGTTCACCTTCCGGCAGACGGGCGGCACGCGCAAGTACGCCGCACCCGAGCAACTGGCCGGACAGTATGCCGACCACCGCAGCGACATTTACGCGTTGGGGGGCATCCTGAAACGGATGTTCCCGCACCGCTACGGCCGCGCCGTCCGCCGTGCTCAACGCCCCGACCCAGGCAAACGTCCGCAGTCGGTGGCGGCTTTGGCAAAGCTGATGCGACCGCGATGGTGGTTGTGGCTGCTGCCCATTGTCATAGCTGGTCTCTTCTGCTGGTGGATGCACCCGAATGGCAAGAAATTCCCTGTCACGTTAGACTCTGGGCAGACGGTCTATGCCAAGGTGCTGTCGCATTGGCAACGGAAAGTGTCCTTCGTTTGTCCCAGCGAGGAAAAAGCATGGTTTAATAATCCCGATGCCCCATCAGGCAACATGATCATCCCTGCACATATTCGGTGCAGAGGCCTAAAATACCGGGTTGTTGAAATTGACACGAATGCGTTCCACGGCTGCAACGATCTCAAGCATCTGACCATCTCGGAAGGTGTTGAGAGTATCCGTTGGGGAGCCTTCGGATGTATTTTGCTGGAGGACACGATTGTCATCCCCAGGTCATTGAAAAGGATAGAGTCGTTAGCTTTTCATGATTGTAATTCCATTACCACGCTGATTTGGAAGGCATCTGGGACAAACACCAATACGGATGATGAACTGGCGTTTTTTTACCGATGTAACTCCCTGAAGAAAGCTATAGTGGACGATTCCGTGGACTTCCTTCCTTCGAACGTGTTTAGGGGGATGGAAGGGTTGGAGGAAATCGTGTTGCCCAATCATTTGCGCAAGATACCTGAAAACATGGTTGTGAACACCCGCACTTTTCGGGAAATAAAGCTCCCCGACTCGCTTCAGGCAATAGAGGGTGGTGCCTTCTACCTGACGGGTATTGAACGTATTGCCATCCCTGACAAGACGGAGAAACTGTTAGGCTACTGTTTCTCCTATTGCTATCGTTTAAGAGAGGTGGATATTGGCACTGGCATGAAACAGATGGGCAGTTATGCTTTCAATGACAACACGGCCTTGGAGACTATGATTGTCCGTTGTGAAGAACCGCCCACAATGCTGCCAAACGCCATATACGGCATTCCTGAAAGTGCAGTGCTGTACGTGCCCGCCCAGTCGGTGGAGAAGTACCGGAAACACGATGTGTGGGGAAAGTTTAGGAGGATAGAACCAATCAAATTGTGAAGGTAATTATATATATCTTTGCAGCGGATTTTAAAAACATCTCGGATTCTTATTATATAAATATAGTTTCTATTTCAAAAGCAATCTAAAAATGGAAAAATTATCGAAATATCAGGAAAAGGGCATCTGGATGTTACTCAGTAATATAAACAACAAAGAAGTTGTGCAGTGCATTTTAGAAACTCTCGGAAAGGAGAATTGGACTCGCAGTATTCTGATAGAAAGTGTCAGTTACTTAACGGAGGAGCAGGAAGATTTGTTGGAATCCTTAGGCGGGGGTTATACGAGTGAAGAGATTGATGAAATCCTTCACAACGATGACATCAATTTCGAGATAGCAGAAAAACTTAAAGAGCAGGGAGTCACCCATTATCTTTATGAGAACGAGGAATATTTGGATGAAATCCGGGAAGGAAAGATCATCTGTGAAGGTATTGATGTGAAGGAAATTAAAAATATGCTGTTTGGATAATGAGAATTATTTTTTCAGAAGAAACCAAAGAAGATTTCAGAAAACATCGGAAATACCTAAGAAGAAAACGCAAATCCGATGGTCACCCATACCAGCCATATGAATTAGATGGTATAAATAAGTCTTTTAAGAAGAATATCACAAATGGGCTGGAAAGTAAAAAAGAACATAAAGAGTCTATTTTTCCTAAAGGATTCAAATATAACGCCGATGAATATAAAATGTATGTTGACAAAAAGAGTCACCATATAGTGTTTTATAAGATTGTGTCACCGAGAAGTGGAGACCCATATATCCTCATTGAAAAATGCATTCATTCTACCGAACTCAAAAGACAACTCGATGAAAAAGGAATAGAACCATTAAAGAATGCAGACCAAACATTGTTAGATGATTTAGAAGAGGTTTATAAAGAGGACGAAATCAATCTAAGGGATGATTCTGATGATGAAAACGGCAACGAGGAGGAAGTTTATGACGAGGAAACGGGTAAGAAAGTGAAGAGAACAGTATATACGGGACCGAGAGGAGGAAGATTCTATAAAACCGACAACGGAGAGAGAGTATATATTGAAGAGAAAAAATCATTCAAAAGTCTCAAAAAAATGTTATTGGAAAAGAAAAAAATCTCATTAAGGAAATATATAAAAATAGGGAAGCGCAGCAACGCCTCCCTATAAAGAGTCCAAATCAATGGTAGAAGAAGTCAAACACGCCCACCACCCACCCGAATCTAATTAGAGGTTGTTTAGTTTGGTAAATAACCACTTAATAAGATTCAACTGCATTCGATAGAGAATGCCATCTTTTTTAAGATGTTTCATATTATTAAATTTAAATTTTAACAGAGGAAGTCTGAATTCCTCTGTTTTTATTATGATTATTGGATAATGTGATGTTTGTTTTAACATACTATAACATATAAAAAAGTATGTAAAAGTTTAAATATTACGTGGTTATATCGAAAATTTTTGTATCTTTAGGGCATAAAAAATGACAAAAATGATCGATGTAAGCAACTTTGATTCATTGGTGGGTCTGATGAGATTCTTCTCCACCGAACAGAAATGTATTGAGTATTTGGAGCAGCTCAGATGGAATGATAATGTCATTTCGCCTTTTGACCCGACATCAAAAGTGTATAAGTGCTCCAAAGGTTATTGGTGTAAGAACGCTAATAAGCATTTCAATGTCAAAACGGGAACCATATTCGAAAACTCCAAAATACCATTGCAGAAGTGGTTTGTTGCCATCTGGCTAATCACTTCCCATAAAAAGGGGATTTCCTCCGTTCAGCTGTCAAAGGATATTGGGGTGACCCAGAAAACGGGTTGGTTTATGCTGCAGAGAATCCGAAAATGCTTTGAAAAGGACAACCATTCTGTTCTTCACAATGAAGTGGAAGTGGATGAAACATACATCGGAGGTAGGGAACGAAACAAAGCCCGGCAAAAATCTTCCGAAACGAAAGGTTCACAGGGACGCAGCATCCGGACTAAAATACCCGTGATAGGAATGGTGGAAAGAAAGGGGAAGATAGTGTCCCATATAATAAGTGATGCAAAATCCTCTACGCTGATTCCGTCAATTTTAGACGTTGTAGATAAAAATACAATCATTTATACGGACGAATGGAAAGGGTATAATATGGTTGGTTATTATTATGTTCATCTGTCCGTCAAACATAAGGATAATGAATTTGTAAACGGAAAGATCCACACAAACACCATAGAGAACTTTTGGGGGTTGTTAAAAAGAGGGTTGTTAGGGATTTATCACAACACTTCAAAGAAACATCTGCAGATGTATATAAATGAATTTGTCTTCAGATATAATACTCGGAATTATGAAGACTCCAATAGATTTGAACTCTTACTGACGAATACAAATTATAGATTGAGATATTGTGAATTGATAAGAAGTGCTGCATAGTTGTATATAATCACCATTGTGAATTATGCATTATGCATTATGAATTATGCATTATGAATTATAATTCCGTTTCCACCGTCAATTGTGTCACGCCGGTTTTGCGGCCGATTTCGTAGAGGGTGGCGAAGGAGTCGTCCTGCACGAGGTTGGAGAGGATGAGGGGGGAGCCGGTGGCGAAGAAGGCGGTCTGGAAGGTGTTGCCGGGTTTCAGTTTGGTGCGTTCGCTGCAGACCACGCGGTAGGCGTTGCTGCCGAGGTATTCCACGGTGCAGCGGCGGCCGGGGTCCCAGCATAGCGTCACGCGGTCGCCGGGGCGCAAATCCTGACTGCTCACCACCTTGCCAAGCACCTTGTCGGAGGATTCCGTTCCCTCATCGCCGTAGAAGCGTTTCATGTCCTCGAAATTGCGGTAGCCTACAGACTTTGACAGGACATCCAGCGTGAAGATGCGCGGGGCCACGGGCGTGTTGCCATAGTTCCAGATCCGTTTCAGCGTGTTGAGGCCGATGTTCTCGTGGGTGCGCTCGAAGATGTACGCCTGCAGGAACACGAAATCGGAGGAGCGGTTCATCTGCCGGTCCAAGGCCTCGCAAAGAAGGGCTTTCAGGTGTTCAATGTAGATTTTATCGTTGTCGTTCATGTATAATCTGATTTTCGGCGGCAAAAGTAAACATTTTGCTAATTGTCCGTGTTGCCCATTTTGACCCATTTGAATGGTTTCAAATACAAAGACTTACCTTTTCGCCACTTCGCGTCGGAAGCACCAGCGTGGCATGTTCCTTAATAAGCAGATGCAATTGACTCTCACTTACAATGCTAAGATCAACATCGTTTTGCGACATCAGGTCTGATATTGTCGGATTGTCCGCAAGCAGACGCATCCGTTCGGTCATTGGTTGATCAGATAAAATGGGCGATAGGGAAAACAGTTCCAGATTGGAAGCTGTTTCTTCAATCAAGTGGTTTTTCACGAAAGATTTTTGCTTTTCGTCTCCTATAAGTTCACCAATACCCTGCATTAGCATTTTCGGACTTGTCTTTCGAACACTTTCAGCGCATTGCACGGCATAGTCTGCCACACTCTTGCCCGTTCGCAATCGGACAATGTTTGGATTGATTGCCGTGCTTTTCTGAAGGAAAAACCAAACATCGAAAATGTCTCGTGGGGTGACGCGCTCTCCTAATGCGCATAGTTTATGGGCAAACATGTCTGGAAGTGTCATTACCCGTATATCCGTACCTGCCAAAGTCTTGATTTCGTAATGGTTGTCATATTGCCGTGTGGAAACCTCAACTTTCAGCATACGATTACCGCCACCATAGTTGAGAACGAGCAGCGGGCCGTAAAACTTCATTGCTTCGTCATCAATCTTCCCAAATTTCGACAGCAGATTATGTAATTTATGAAAGGCATTCTCCGTTTTTGTGCTGTCTAACAAGTTGAAATCCAAATTTGTGGAGAATCTTGGCAATTGATGAAACAACAAAAGCGAGGTTCCTCCCTTAAAGGCCAGTTGGTTCGACAATTCTTTATCTCGGAAAATGGCAAGTAAAACCTGCATCATGAAATAACGGTGTTTTGCAATATCCATAATGTCAAATGTTTAGGATTCCTTTTGTGTGTTGTTCCAGTGATTTGGAACGATAAGAAGGGATTAAAGCTTTGATTATCTTTTTGTCAAGAGGCCGAAGGTTGTCAAAATAACAGTTCCCGGCACTTAAATACACCATATCCAAGAAGGCACGTTCCGCAGAGGCAATACAAACATTATCCTTTTGCACAATCCCTTCTCCACCCAACCACAATTCTGGCTTTATTTGTCTATAGGAGTACACTTGCCCGGAAATCTCCACAGTGCGCGAGAGGTAGCTCACAGAAGTCAGGGCAGAGTCGTATTGGAAAATGACCCCGGCCTGCTTCAGAACATATTCCAGAGAGAGGTAGGAAGGATGAAAAATCGAACATGCCAACTCTTCGGCATTGAAAATGCGTTTCGTGTAAATTCCGCGTCTTGGATTAAGGATTTCCCCTTTCTTGACGTAGTAGTTCAGCATTTTCGTCAATCTCACACCATCTGAAATGCCTGTCAGCAGAACCATCGACTGGATCTGGAACACTGTTCTTTCGGATTCCAGTATCAACTTCAGTACGTTATTTTGAGAACTCATAATACGAATAATTTGTATTTTCAGTTTGCAAAAATACATTTTATTTCTTAACCCTCAAAATCAAAATCTATTTTTCTCCCATTTTGACCCATTCCATCCTATCCGAAAAATTTGTAGTTTTGCGGGTCAAAATGGACGGGGCGGAATTTCATCCCCGTTTCTCAGTGTCACCAAAATAGATAGTAGAAAAAGAACAGAAAAGAAACAATCGAACATATAAAATAGCGTTTGCAGCTATCCTTGACTCTCATTTTCCACACGTTCTCCGTCGAATCGGAGGCAAAACACATCAAGGACAGATTCCGCAGACCGTTTGTAACGGCGTGGAGTGCTTGTCGGATGTGTGGGAGTGGAAACCCGAGAGTCGGACAAGCGAAATTCCACGCCTTTTTTATGTCACAAACGGTAGCGCAATGAGCGAAGAGGGTCTGCACATAGGGCAAGTCATCCGTCGGGAGGTAATCCGGAAGGGGATCAAGGTGCCGTGGTTGGCGCAGCAGTTGGGTTGCCACCGCAACAACGTCTATCTCATCTTCTCCCGCCAGTGGATTGACACGAACACGCTGATGAAGCTCGCCCAAATCCTCGGCCACGACTTCTTCGCCGACCTGAGCCGCTCCTACCACGAGCTGCAGGAGCAGCCTGGGGAATATATAAACGGGATGGGGGAAAGTTAAGTAATCATAACCCCAATTCGAGGCACCAATTGTAAACAGGCTGTATCTTTATCTGATGTCCGCCTTCCGCTACGGTGTCGCTTTCGTGGTCTGTGAGCAACAACAAATCGGTGCTTTTGGTTTGTTTAGCCGCAAGCAGAAGCCCGTTGATTTCTCGTTTCCGTGTTTTCTCCGCACTGATGTCATAAGAAACTTGTATCGCTTGAACAACCGTGTTCCCCTTGCAAATGACAAAATCACATTCGCCATAACGGTCGTTCAGATAATAGACATCCATGTCTTCCATTTTGCATTTCCTAAACAGATGTATCAAAACGATAGTCTCAAGCCGATGACCGAGGTTCTCGCCCGCAAAGGCGTTTTCGCGCTGGTCCATCATGGCTACATCAACGGCATAGACCTTTTCTTGCACTGCTCTCACCTTGCTTTTTGGGGAATATTTCCTCACCCCAATCAGCAGGTATGCCTGTTTCAAGTACCCCACGTAATTCTTGGCGGTGTGTTCCGATTTTATGTGAAAGGTGTTGGCAAGATCCGTTGAAACCACCATTGTCGGTGAAACGTTAAGCAGATGGTGCGCCATATTTTCAAAAGCGGCTTTATAGGAAATCTTGTAACGTTGCTCAATATCGCGTTTCAAAATGTTGTCAACGAGTGTGTTGACGTAAGCTTTTTTGTCTTCGACAGAAAAAAGTTCAGGGAATCCCCCCTGTTTCATATATTCGTCGAAAGCTGCTCTTCGGAACGCCTCCGCCTTGGTGGTCATACGTTCGGTATCAACCTGTTTCATTGTGCAGAACTCCTTGAAGGAGAACGGGTAAAGTGAAATCTCCTTGTTCCTTCCCGAAAGGTGTGTGGCCAATTCACCGCTCAACAGCTTGGCATTCGACCCTGTGATGACAACATGCATTTTTTTCCGAAGCATCCGGTTCACAAACAGGTGCCAGCCTTCCACATTTTGAATTTCGTCAAGAAAAAGGTAGTTGAAGTCCCCGTATATCTTATATAGAACCTCCAGCACATCGTTCAACTGAATAGCCGCGAGTCCGTACAGTCGTTCATCATCAAAATCGGCATACGCATATTTCACCCCTGCTCCTCGCAAGGCCTGGTAGCAAAGGGTTGACTTGCCGCTACGCCGTACGCCGATAACCACTTGGGCCTGTGAACTTTTGGTGTCAATAAGAACGACCTCTTTCCTTTGGCACAGTTCATCTTGGGCTTTCTCTTCCAATTCTTCTTGTTGGTCGGTAAGTATGAATTCCAGTGTTCTTTTGTCTATCATATCGACTGTTTTTTGTTTCTTCCAAGCAACTGATAACGCTTGTTCTTAACGTCATTTCCTCTAACCAAAATGACGGTGCAAAAATACTGTTTTTTTTCCAGACTGCGATATTTTACCATTTTTCACACCTGCAGACTGCGATATTTTGCTGTTTTCCCACCATTCAGACTGCGATATTTTACCATGCCGCTAATCCAGCGGGGCTGACTCGCCCATTAATTCTGTGCAATCCGCCAAGCAATACTTTGCTAAACAATTGATAATCATAATTATATATTGTATATTTTTGACCCCAGATAAGAACGGGAAATAAAAGCGTCATTGCATGAAGCGCATAGCCCATTAAAATGGGTCAAAATGGGTTATGGTTTTTCGGTGGGAATGTTTTTATTTTGCAATGTGAAAATCCGAATAGGTTTCTCACATCGTTTATTGAAAAAACAAAAAAAAATCCGAATTTGAAAGCGACGAGTAAGATGCTATATAACATTACAAACAAAAAAATGAGAGTGTTTTTATGGATCTGGAAAATGATAGGTCCTTTGGTAATGATTGCGGGTGCAATATACACCGCCTTTGTACTGTTAAATCCAGACTGGAGCGATGATGTTCCGTTGGAGACTAATACGACGTTTATTATTGGAGGAATATGCGCTCTTGTAGGTTTTATTCTCGGATTTACGGGCTGGGCGGAAGATGTTGCTCCTAGATTGTTCTGGATTAAAGGCAGAGTAGAACTTTTGGACAATCAAATAGGTTATGCCATAACATTAGCAATACAATTCTTTTTCATTCCTGCTGCTATTGGGGCGATTATTATGCTTCTATGAACCTGCTTAATATGTAAAAACAGTACCGAAAAGGAATTAATTGTCGAATGATTTTCCTGAAAAACAATACCATAAATGAAATACATTAGATATATTTGTAACCTACTGTTGTTCGCTGTCATTCTGATGGCCAGCAACACAGTTTGTGCAGCCAGTCTGCCACAAATGAAGGATAAATACGTGACCGATGCTGCTGGCATCCTGTCTAAATCCGAACTGAAACAGTTGCGTGAGGATGTTAAGGCCATGTGCGATTATTATTCCACGCAAATTGCTGTAGCTATAGTATCCACCTTTGGGGATTATTCTATTGACGAGTATGCTGCTGAACTAAGCGACAAATGGAACGTCGCCCAAGAAGATGGTATGCTTATTTTGGTGAAGCCCAAATCGGAGAGGGAAAGGGGAGAGGTCATGCTGCTCGCCAGTCCCGACTTGCAAGATGTCTTCCCAAACTCGGTGTGCGAGGAAATAGTGCAAGAGAACATGATTCCTCATTTCAAAGAGAATGATTATTTTGGTGGTATTGAAGCCGTTTTGGAATATATGAACAACATGTCCGAGGAAAGCGAATCCTCAAACTATACGCTATCTCATTCTGATAACTATGACAAGCATGAAGGGGAACATAACAACGGGAACGGAACATCAGTCTTTAGAGTAATCTTTGAAGGTTTATTGGCACTTATCCTCATAGCTGTTGTAATGCTTCTGATCGGAGTTGTCGTAAAGTTTGCTGTATTGAAATTAAAAGGTCTGAACAAGAAATCGGTTCCTTATCGTAGCAGCATACACAAACATCCCACCATTTCCAAAAATGTTGTCCATAAGCCAGAAACAATTTTTGATTATGAAATTGAAGAAGAAAATGATGACGATGATGATGATGACGATGATTCATATAATTATTCGGATTATCAATATCGGAAACGGAATATTAGAGATATGGATGATTTTCAAGACGAGGTAAGCAGAACCGATGAGGGTGTTTTCCTGAAAAAAGCCGTTGTTGGCGCTTTAATCGCAGGTGGTAGTATGTTTGCACTCAAAAACAAGGATAAAGTTGCGGACACGGTAAAGTCGGTGTTTGGAGGAGGCAAAAGGAAAAGTGGTAGGCCAAGACTGGGTGGCAAAGGTGGCAAACCGAGACTCGGAGGAGGCAACAAGCCGAAACGAGGTGGCAGTTCCGCTTCAGGCAGTTGGTAATTCCCGATAATAAATTTTAAAGAACGAGAATGTTTAATTTACTTTGAAATAATGTTATTATGTTTAATCTTTTAGACAAAACCAAACAGACTCTTCCTGTGAAAGTTAATAATAAAGAGGAGAATCTTGATTCAATAATCTCAGACCCTGCATTGTTGGAACAAGATCAGCAGCAATTACAAGATTTAGTAAGAACAGCCGCTGAGGACGGTGAGATTACCAAGGCGGAATATGAGGAACTCTGCAAATTGACAGTGAAGCTTGGGGTCAGTAATTATGATCTTAACGAAATGATTCGGATGGAATACAAGAAAAATCTGATAGCCAAGGTGAAACTTTTTGTGGAAGATGATGGGGAGATTGACGGCAAGGAAATGAAAGCACTTTTGTATCGGTCGCAAAAAGCGGGAGTTGGCAAAGAAGAACTTAACTCTTACATTAATGAAGCATTGGCCAATTATAATATAGAACGTAAGAAGAATCTTCGGGAAAAACTTCATAAAATAGGTATTTCTGTTGCTGTAGCCGCAGTAGGAGTGGCAGCCGCATACGTGGGTTTGAAGGTACAGGATAACAAGACAAAATATGCGGCCGCACAACAAGGCAATCTAAAAGTCAACCTTGATACTATAAGACGTATCAATGAGAATGTTAAGAATACAACGATCACGCATGCTTCACAAGGCAAGAGTATGTTTGATGCATCGTTAGAATAAGAATATTAATTAATAAAAAGTTATGGCAAAACTTTTTGACAAAATTAAAGAAAAAGGACAGGAAATAGCCCAGGTGGCAAAGGAAAAGGGACTGTCAATCGCACAAACGGCCAAAGAAAAACACGACGCTGTATTCCGTTCCTCAAAAGAAATCTCTGGAGACATTTTGTTAATACCTTGCATTGCAGAACAAATCATGAAGGAATTCAGAGAGGATGGTTACGATGCAGATTGCATTCAAGATGGAGACCATTATGACATTTCCCTATCTAATGGTGGGCTTGTTAAATCCGCAGTAGGGTTGAAAACCGCATTGAAAATCAATTTATATCCTCAAGAAGGGAAAATCCATATTGATGCAGGCGTTGGCATATTCGGGCAACAAGCTATTCCTTCGGCAATATCAGCTTTAGTTGCTTGGCCTGTAGTTGCAACGCAAATTTGGGGAATTGTTAAACAATCGAAACTGGACGACAGGGCCGTGTCCATTGCAGAAAAAGTGGTTGCGACCGACAAAATCGTCACTTTATCAGACGGCACAAAAATTCCTAAAAGCCAAGTCCCTCTCAACTGGACTTATGTTGACGAAAATGGTAATGAAGTCCGGAAAGTGATGGAGCTCGTGGAGAAGCCAAAGGAGGAGGACAACAAATTGATCAACAAAATCGGCGAATTTGCAGAGACGGCCACGGATAAAGTGACTGATGTGGCACAGAAAACATGGGAAGGCACAAAAGATGCAGCATCTATAGCGGGTGAATGGACCAAGCAGACGGCTCAAAATGCTATCCAAAAAGGACGGCAAGCCTATTTTTCAATCTCGGACAAAATGGTTGATTCTGTACAAGTTGTCGGGGACAAACTTGTAGAATTGAAAGAACCCGAATGTCGGGTTGCACTTTGGCAACAAACTGTGGACAAATCTATTGAATTAGCTAAGAAAATGGGAGATCCGCAAATATATGTCAAAGGTATGAAAGTCATGACAGGCATACAAGCCGTTCAAGACAGGAAAAATTCCATCCAAACCAAGGAAGAAGCGGAGAAACTATTGAAGGAGGTGGAATCCACTAATGAGGCCGTACGTGACGATATAAACGAAACACTTGAAAATTTTGGTAAAATAAGATTGAAAGCGTTGCATAACACCATAGGCCAATTTATGGAATATCTTGAACGACTTAACCAAAAATCCAAGACCAAAGAATATGAGTTTCTGACAGAGATAGATATTAAGTCGGAAGAAATTGCTGAAATAAAGCAGATAGACATGAAAGCATCAGATGTGGCCAAAGTACTGGCTGTAGGTGGTGGTTTTGGTGCTATCGGATTAGTAGGAACGCCGAATGTTGTAACCCATGTGGTGGCTTCTGTTGCAAAGGCGGGAACAGACCGTGCGAAAAAAAAACTTCATGGTGCAGCCCTGAAGAGATTTGTGTTAGCAAGGCTAGGAGGCGGCACAATTGCACATGGCGGTGGTGGAATAGTGGCTGGGGAGTTCGTGATGTCAGCTATCACCGCAACAGCCACAATTGGTATGGCATGGGTGACTATAAGCACATTGGCATCCGCCTTTTACGCACGTAAGTACACTGAAGCTACAGAATACCTTGCTGAAGTGAAAGAGTGGGTGGCACAGACGGAGGCCAGCTGGACCGTTATGGCCGGGATAAAGCATCGTGTACTTGAATTGCAAAGCTTGACTACTGATCTGGAAAGTCGTACTATCGAGCAACTGCACAAGTTGGATCCTTATATTGACAACTTTGACAACAAAGACATGGACTTGGTTGGCCTCTTCCAACAAGCTGCCATTATGGTGAAATCCATGAGTGAATTGGCCCAAGTGTCTGTCTTGGACGATGACGGCAATCTTAATGAACAGGCCAATATTATTGCTGCAAAAACAGAGAAAATTCTTAATACATCATTGTGAATATGAAAAAGAAATCTAAAAAAATAAGACTTGACAACGTAATGAATACGGTCAAGAAAGGAAAAGATTTTTGGGACACACACGGCGCGGAACTCACTGAAGCGGTAAAAGAGGTAATCCCGAAAAAGGGGAAGAAGGTATCCGCAGGCAAACTCCTCAATGTTGCCAGAGTAGGAATTGGAACATTCACGGACGGGAAAGAAGTTGTGTCGGAAGCAGCAGGATTGTTTTCCGCACCCAAAGAAGACTCCTTGGCAACAAAAGAGATGCTTGTTGAAGAACCCGAATGTCTTCCTGATACAGAAATGAATATTGCCCCGATGAAGGAAGATACTTTTTTCGAGGACAAACTTGGTAGTCTGATGGACACGGTGAAGAACACAAATCCCACAAATCCACAGGAGGTCATGGCAGCCATTGTGGCACTTACGCAGGTCTCTAATGAAACCATCCAATATGTGGCGGAGCAAGAGACCAAACGGGAGGAAATCCGCGCCCAACGGGATGTGGCTATTGCGCAAATCCATGCGATGAGTGACAATATCAAACTCTATCTCGAAAAAACATTCGACGAACGGAGTGCTGTTTTCGCCAAGCAATTTGAATGTGTGGACGCTGCCTTGCGTGATGGAAACACCGAAATGCTTGCCCTAACACTCAATAATATCAACTCTCTCGCAGCCTCCAGCCCTTTTAAGAACCTTGCCGACATCAATCAAGTGCAGCAGGCATTGGGCAGTGAAGATACGGAATGGGATATATAAAAGCAATTCAACCAACGGTTGGTTGCCCTGACGATGGAAACTCTTCGGGAGATGTCCGTACTGCTGGCAATCTGCCAAGCACTCGGCGCGGACCTCTCTAGAATGGTTCGCACTATCGACATCTTCGCGCAAAATGACCGCGACTTGAAAATTGAAGGAAGCGATACCGATTTTACGGAAGAATTTATGGATGAAGAATAATAATTGTCTAACCTGTTAATAATCAGAATTATGCAAACATTTAACCAATCCAATCAAAGCAATGTTATGCCGTTGTTAATGAATTTCACCACCCCGAGTCCTATACAAGAGATTAAAGAATCTCAATACTCATATAATAATGAAGCACAAATTTCATACGAAATGAGGACGGTAGGAACCTACTCCTTGAAATCGTCATCTACAAGAAAAAAGACATTGTCAGGGGGAATTGCCCAATATTCAGATCGTAAAAACGCTGTGGATGACACAAAATCAGTGAGATAGTTTGGTATGATCTTTGTCTTTTCATGTAAAGAGGACTCGCATCCCACCCACGTGATACAGTATCTGAATGCGTGGGGTGTTCCTGTTTTCAGACTTAATACTGAATGTTTGCTTACAGACTATCGTTTTTCATGGTGGGCAAATGAGCAGGAGTGTGATTTTCATATCCGAAATATCAGAAACGGATTGGAACTGTTTGGCCATCAAATTACGGCAATTTGGGACCGCAGACCCGAAATTCCCAAAGAACTACCTATCACAAATGCAGTCGAAGGCATCAACAAATTCAATTTAGATGAAGCTCATGGTTTCTTGAGCTTCATCCGTTACTATCTGAAGGATGTGTATTCTATAGGTAGTATTGTGGAGGACAGACCTGCTGCCTCAAGAATGTTGCAGCTTTCCGTTGCACGAACGTTGGGAATGTCCATTCCGGATACATGTTTTTCAAATGAAAAAAAGCCTGTCTGTGCTTTAGCGAAAAGATATAAAACATTGTATCTCAAGCAAATTGGCAATGAAAGTGTCTTTGTTGGTGATGAATACGAGTACGTGTTTTATTCTCAAAAAGTAGAAAGCGAAGATTTGCTTTTGCAGCCCGACGAATCATTTACACAAACTGCCAGTTTCATCCAAAATTACGTTGAGAAGACCTACGAGCTACGTATTACGGTCATCAACCAGGATATCATCGCCTGTAAAATAGATTCGCAAGCGCAAGACGATGACAAAGGTAAAATAGACTGGAGGCAAGGCTATGACTATAACCTCAAACATGAAATTGTGGAAATTCCAGAAAGGATTCGACAATTTTGCTTGGCCTTCTTGGAAAAGATGAAGCTGCATTTCGGATGTTTCGACTTTATCGTGACACCCAAAGGAGAATATGTGTTCCTCGAATGCAACCCAAATGGTCAGTGGCTTTGGATTGAGTTAGAAACGGGATATGACATCTCGAAAGTGTTGGCAGAAAATTTATGCAAATACGAAACAAAACGATTAATATTATGATTGAAGACTTATTCAAAGATGCACAAAAGGTTCTAAAAGACAAGAGCCAATTGAAATCATACGAGCTACAGGAAAAGATACTTCAACATCTTGTAACAGAATATCCTGATCATACCGTGCCTGAAGCTGTCGATTTGAAGGCAAAGTTGCTAAACCTGTTCTATTCTACGGGCATTCAAGCCATGAACGTGATGGTGAATAAAATCTTGGGGGTGGCAAACATTGATTCAAGACTAGAAAATGGGGATTTGAATCTTGTTGCGGATATAGCTGAAATACAACTTTCCGATGGCAAAAAGAGATACAATTACTCTTTCGCCACAAAGTACTGCGCCTTACACCAACCAGACAAGTATCCTATTTATGACAGTATTGTGGCGAATGTGTTGCTCTATTTGTTGAAGAACAACAAGATTCCACCATATACTCTTCGTGGCAAAAAACAGGCAGAAAACGATACATGTAAAAATGTTGGAGAATATGAAAAGGCTTTGCATGACTATCCTTACTATGTAAATGTTTATGATTCGTTTTGTAAGGCGTACAACCTATCGTCCCTTTCCTATAGAGATGTTGATTTTTATATTTGGGGCGCATTTAAATTAGGTGGAAAGAAATACTTGATTGAGAAAAAAGCACCTATTAATCCAAGATTATATCGAGCATATAGACAATTATAATAAAGACTCTGTTCCTGCTCTACCAAGGCTCATCCTCAAGATTGCTTAGAGCATCGACATCGTCGGGACACAGGTGCTGCTTTCGGAAATAGGCTACGCCGTCATCTTCTTCCTGCTGTCGTTCTTCGTTGCGGGGGTGGTGTGCGTGGCGGGGAAAATGTGAGATTAACGGAATCGTCTCGCTAATACAGCACCCCGAACATCCATAAAGGGATGCGATTGCCGTGGCCGACTTCGGTGTCATCGACGGCTAAGAAGCTGTCCGGCAGATCGGCAATCTGATCGAACGTTTTTCTGCTGCCGCCCACCTCGAAGAGATATTTGTCGTTCACAAGAAAATCGCCCTTCTTGGGATATTTGAGCTCGTTCGCCACGCGGAGTTGGCTGTAGAAGAACGTTTCCCGCTCGTTTCCTTTGTCTATACGAGGGCACAGGACGTGCATCAGGTTGGGGTTGCCCAAGTAGATTTTGTCGGGCTTGCAGAGGTGCTTGTAACTCTTGGTCTTCGAGGTGAGCAGACCCAGGATTTGCGCTTTGTCGAGCGCGTATAACATGCGCAGCCCCAACTCGTTATTGGTGTCAAGCTGTTTCCAAAGCTTGGACATGTTCGGTTCGAAAGGAACCTGTTCGCAGATGATCATCAGCAGGCGTTTGACTTTCTGAAGGGTTTCGAATGACACGTTCTCTACAGAGGGCAGGTCGCTGTCGATCACAACAGATACCGTTTCGCGAAGTCGGGATGGAAAATCCTCGATGGACTCGCGATAAAAGGGGTAGTAGCCGTGGCGCAGGTACGCCTCGAAGAGCGGGGCGACTTTGACAGCACTTGTAATAACCATGGCGTGGCGCACGTGGTGCCGAATGAGCTCGTTTAAGGGAATCGGCTCGAGATTCAGGGCATTCTCAAAAACGAGAAACTCCCGGAACGACATGCCGTAAAGCGTGTAAACGGTCTGCCGACGCGAGAGGTCCACCTTGGCGTTGTCCATAACGAGGAGTGAGCTGCTGGTATAGACGATGCTCATGTCAGGATAGTTGTCGTATATGTTCTTCAGGTTGATGGACCATTGGTCATAGCGATGTACTTCATCCAAATAGAGGCGCATGATGCCATGCCGGTAAGCCCAATCCACGAGTTCGATAAGGGTGTGGGAGGCGAACCAGAGGTCGTCAAGGGAGGCGTAGAGGGTTTGGTCGATGTCATCGTAGTTCTCAAGGATGTGCTGGAGGAGCATGGTGGTTTTGCCGACACCGCGGGGGCCTTTGATGCCGATCATCCTGGCCTTCCAGTTGATTTGGGGGTAAAGGTAACGTTTGAACCGCAAGTCTATCTTGGCTATCTTGCGGTGATAGTTGTCATAAAGGGGTTGTAAATCAGAGTTTTCCATAACATCCTTGAATTTGAACGACGGTGCAAAGATACAATTTATATTTTAAACTGCAAAAATCTCCACTATTTTTATAGTTCAAACTGCAAATTCAAAACGGCCTGCCATATTTACCCGTAAATTCTGGTCAATCCGCCAAGCAACACGTTGCTAAACATTTGATAATTACCATTATATATTCTATGTTTTTGGCCTCGGATAAAAACGGGTGAAAGAACGTCTTCAAAATGTGAATGACAAATTTTATGATCTTATGGCGACACATCAATCGTTCAGATCGTACAATGATTTAACATCGGAATATTCCATTGTTTCATCTATTTTATCACACGGTAAAGATACAATAAAAACATTTCCAAATGCTTTTATTGAACAAAAAAAACATCTTCATGTTTTATTTGTTGTAAAATTGGGCGTTGGACGTGCCCCCGAAACTCTTCTGGACCAAATCTCGCGTGCAACTCTTCGACAACCGCGTGGGCAACGCCTTCGGCTACGCACCCATCGCGATTATCGAAAATTATGTTATTTTTGCGCGGCGATTGCAGGCCGGTCATGTTCAACGGACTCCGCATGGCGGGCGCTGCGGCCGTTGTTAGGCAAACAGAGGAGTCCGCGAAATCGCATGGGCATAGAAAACGCCATATTCAACCGCATGATCCTGCTCGTCGGGGAGACGGTGATGGACCGCATCGCCAGCCGGCGGGTCATTGTCTTCGGTGTCGGCGGTGTCGGGAGCTGGTGTGCCGAGAGTTTGGTGCGCAACGGCATCCGCCACCTCACCATCGTCGATAGCGACCGCGTGTGTGTCACCAACGTCAACAGGCAGCTCCAAGCCACCACCAAGACGGTGGGACAGGTCAAGGTGGAAACGCTCAAGGAACGGCTGCTCGACATCAACCCGCAGGCGGAAATCAACGCCGTCCAGGAAATCTACTCCGCCGAGAACGCCGCGCAATTCCATCTGGAAACCTACGACTACATCATCGACGCCATCGACAGCTTGGAGCACAAGGCACGGCTGATCCTGCACGCCACCGAATGTCCGGGCAAGTTTTACTCCGCCATGGGCGCCGCCCTCAAGATGGACCCCACCAAAGTGTCGGTGACCGAGTTCTGGAAAGTGCAGGGATGCCCGCTGGCGCGTGCCCTGCGCAAACGGTTCAAACGGATAGGCGAGTACCCACGCAAAAAGTTCCAATGCGTCTATTCACCCGAAGTGCGGCCCAACAAAGGCACCGTGACGACCTGTGGCACCAACGCCTGCCTCTGTCCGAAAGCCATCATCGCGGCAGGCAACCCTGACCTCATCAACCACGAATGGTGCTCCTCCAAAGCACAAATCAACGGCACCACCTCCCACATCACCGCCATCTTCGGCTTCACTCTCGCCGGATTGGTGATGCAAGACATCTGTTCGGAATGATGATTTAATGGTAGGGGCGTATCGAATACGCCCTACATTATCCAATTATCCCCGATATCAGAATCACTATCAGGGCGATCGGGGCGACGAAGCGCAGGATGAAGTAGTAAAGCTCGAAAAGTTTCCCTTTCAGCGCGCCGCCGTTGGTGATTTCGTCTTTGACTTCGGCTTTCGGGTAGAACCAGCCGAGGAAGATGGTCGTCGCCAATGCACCGATAGGCATCAGATAGGAGGCGGTGACGAGGTCGAAGAGGTCGAAGATGGTGCGGTCGAAAAGGGTCCAGTGCTTGATGGGGCCGAACGACAGGGTGCAGAAAATGCCAATGACGAAGATGCTGATCATGCTGATAATTGAGCTTTTGCGACGGCTCCAGTGGAGCTCTTCCACATTGAAGGCCACGATGATTTCCTGCAGGGAAATGGTGGAAGTGAGTGCGGCAATGCCTAATAACAGGAAGAATACCGCGGCGAACAATCCGCCCATCGGCATACTGTTGAAGACGTTGGGCAGCACCACATAGACGAGTTGCGGACCGCCGGCGGGATCCATGCCGAAGGAGAAGACCGCCGGGAAAATCACCACACCCGCCAATATTGCCACCAAGAGGTCGCACACGGAAATCCACAAGCTCGTTTTGAACAGCGAATCCTCCTTGCGGATGTAGGAACCGTAGGTCACCATCGCGCCCATACCAAGACTGAGCGAGAAGAATGACTGTCCCAATGCGCCTAACACGCCCGCGCCGGTCAGCTTGCTGAAATCGGGCTTGAAGAGGAATTGCAATCCCTCTTTCGCACCGGGCAGCGTCAAGGAACGGACAACCATCAGCAACAGCAAGAAGAAGAGTACCGGCATCAGAATCTTGGAGATCTTCTCAATGCCCTTCTGCACACCGAAGGAAATCACTAACGCGGTGAGTATCAGGAAACAAAATTGATACAGCAACGGCCAGAACGAACCGGCGGTGAAGGAGGCGAAAGCGTCGGCGACCTCATTGGGAGTCAGTCCCGACAGGCGGTTGGTACACGCCATGACGATGTAGTTGAGCGTCCATCCGGCCACCACGCTGTAAAAGGCGTAGATGAGAATTGCCGCCAGAATGCTGAAATAGCCAATCGCAGCCCATCCCTTCTTCCGTTCCAGTTTCTTGTACGCGCCGACCACGTTGCTTTGCGTACGCCGTCCGATGACGAACTCCGTCATCATCAGCGGGATGCCGATCATCAGCACGAACAACAGGTTGACGAGCAGAAACGCCCCTCCGCCGTTCTGTCCTAACATATACGGGTAACGCCAGATATTGCCTAATCCGACGGCACCACCTGCCGCCGCCAAAATCGCTCCAATGTTCGAGGTGAACCCCCGTTGTTCGTTAGCCATTGCTTGTTGAGTTTATAGTTTAAGGTTTAGGGTTTAGGGTTTATAGTTTAGGGTTTAAGGTTTAAGGTTTATAGTTCAAGGTCATCGTTAATAGTCATTGTCTAAGTTTAAGTCTAAGTTTAAGTTTAAGTCTAAGTCTAAGTTTAAGTTATAGTCTAAGTTATAGTTTAAGTTTTAAGGTGTCAATGTCTCGCAAGCGAAAAGCTAAAAGCCAACAGCTAAAAGCCAACAGCCGTCATTCTCGCAGCCACCTGAAAATCGTGCCCCAGGACGGCTTCTTCCCGTAGGTCATGATGCCGATGCGATAGACTTTGGCCGCGAACCAGATGCAGAACACGAGGAAGGCGAGCGCAAGTCCCATCGAGAGAATCAACTCCCAGGCCTGGACGCCGGAGGGAAGCCGCACCATCATGGCGATGGGGGAGGTGAGCGGGATCATGGAGAGCCAGAACGCCAAAGCTCCGTCAGGGTTGGTGGAGATGGTCGGCACGAACACGATGGCCAGTATCAGCGGGATGGTGATGGGCATCGTATATTGCTGAGAATCCGATTCGTTATCCACAACGGAACCGGTGGCCGCATAGAGGGTTGAGTAGATCAGGTAGCCAACCACGAAGAAGAAAATGAATGCAAAGATGATGGTTCCGAATGAAACGGAGAAGTAGTTCTGGATCATCTCGAAGATGTTGTCCGGCGCGATATCTATCGTTGCCGTGTTGGGCACGTTGACTCCCGGGGTTTCCGCCATTGTCTCCACGGTGTCGGGGCTGAACAGGTTGGGGGCGGCTAACTGCACGCCGAGCAGGATGCCGACGGAAAGGACAACCCATATCGCCAGTTGCGTAAGCCCCACCAACGCGATGCCCACGATCTTGCCGACCAACAACTGCGTGGGCTTCACCGAGGAGATCAGCACCTCCACGATGCGGTTCGATTTCTCCTCCAACACGCCGCGCAGCACCTGACTGGCGAACATGATGATGATGAAGTAGATGATAATGCCGCACATCATGCCGAAAATCTGGTTGACCTCGGCATCATGCTCCTTTTCACCCCCGTTGTCGTCAATCTGGATGGTGACAGATTCCGCTTTGGCCAAGTTCTGCAGGTTTTCGAAACGGGCCATTTCAATGTGCAGCGAATCTCGCAACAATTGGTTGAAGAAGATGTCGTCCATCTGGCTTTCTATGTCGGATTGCAGCCCTGACGGCAGGTTCTTTTTATAGTAGATGTTGGATTTCAGGGATTGCGTGTTCGCCAAAATTTGCAGAACCACGTCGTAATCCTGGTCGAAGGCCTCTTTCTTGATCTGTTCGATGTCGCCGGAACGGTAGCTGAACGAGTAGTGCTTGTCATCGGTGAAGTTGTTGATGAAAATCTCGCTCTCATCGACCACGAGGACTTTGGAGAACTTTTTGCTCTCGCTGAGCTGAACCAGCAACACGGGCAGCACAATCATGGCCGCTAACAGCACCGGCATCAGGATGGTGATGATGATGAAGGATTTTTTCTGGATGCGTGTCAGGTATTCACGCGAAATGATCAGGAGTGTTTTATTCTTCATGGCTTGGCTGTTGGTTGGCTTTCTCCACCTGTTCGATGAAAATATCGTTCATGGTGGGCATTATTTCGTTAAAGGAATGTATTTCACAATTTTGTGTAAATAATCGCAGAAGTTCGTTGGGAGATTCGCCATCCGGCAGCTTGATGTCGAAGCGGGTATAATAGTCGTTTTGGCTTTGGTCGCAGACGGTATATCGACGACTTTGAAGCTCTTGGATGATGTTGTCGGGGCAATTGGAGACTTGGATGGAGAATATATTCTTCTTGAAGCGTTTTTTCACTTCGTAGATGTCGCCTTCCAAAATCTTGCGGGATCGGTTGATGAGGGCGATGTGGTCGCAGATTTCCTCCACGGAAGCCATATTATGGGTGGAAAGGACGATGGTGGCGCCTTCTTTTTTCAGTTGGGCAATTTCGTCTTTGAGCAGGTTGGCGTTGATGGGGTCGAAGCCGCTGAAAGGTTCGTCAAGGATCAGAAACGAAGGTCGGTGCAGAATGGTGGTGATGAACTGCACTTTCTGCTGCATCCCTTTGGAGAGTTCTTCGATGGGTTTGTTCCACCACTCCATGATGTTGAACTGCTCGAATTTCGCCCGCAGCCGTTTGTAGGCCTCCTGTTTGTCAAGGCCCTTTAGCTGAGCCAGATACATGGCTTGCTCGCCGGTCTTCATTTTTTTGTAAAGACCGCGTTCTTCGGGAAGATAGCCCATGTCGTAAACGTCATTCTCCGACAAGGGATGTCCTTTGAAGAAAATTTCCCCTTTGTCGGGGAAGGAGATGCGCATCAGGATGCGGATCAGCGTGGTTTTGCCGGCGCCGTTGGGCCCCAGCAATCCGAACACGCAGCCCTGCGGCACGGAAACGGAAATGTCGTCAAGGGCAACATGCTCCGAAAATCGTTTCGTGACATGTTGCACGTCAATAATATTCATACGGCAGCGGGATTGTTTTTCTTCTTTTTCTTCTTTTTCTTTTTCTTGGAACCGGATTGCGGTGTCACATAGAAGGCTGAATTGGCGTTTGCAATGTTCAGCAACTCTTTGGTGTTGATAAAGTTGAAATTTTCGGGAAGGGTGATTTTCCCACCGGACAGTTCCTCTAACTGATGTTGGATCAGAAGGTCGTTGACTGAATTGCGGTTGTAGGTCAGGTACATCATTTTCAGGTGGTTCGCCAATGCCGGGGCGTAACTTTTCCGGACATCTTCGGGATATTCGGCCACCTTGTTGATGAGGTTCTGCATATTCACCCCGTAGGTGCGGAATCTCACCTTGTTCTTGTTGTTGTAGGACGGCTTTTCAAAGGCAACGTCTTTTTTCTCCGGTGACGGCTTGGGATAAGGAGAATCCACATCCAATTGGTAATTGGACATCATGAAAAGATGATCCCACAGCTTGTTCCAGAAATCATCGTTATTGCGGTTGTTTTCGTTACTGTTCTCCTTGGAGTTGATGACATCGCTCATAATCCGGACGATGGCGTATGCGGTGCGCGTGCGCTCTTTTCTGTCCTCTATGGACACGCATTGCTCAACTAATTTTTGGATATTTCTTCCGTATTCCCTGATTATGAGGTTGTTACGTTTGGTATTGTATTCTATCATATTTAAAAATATGCGTTTTCAAATGAAGTCGCAAAAATAAAATTTTTTTGTTATGGATGGGTATATAGGACTTTGGGTTGGCGGTATCAAACGATAGAGACGCAAAATTTTGCGTCTCTACAATGGTATAAAAACATTCTATTTTCCTTCGCGTTTCAGGATAATCAACACCGTGTATATCAGAATCTTGATATCCATTTGGATGGACATGTTCTCGATGTACAGGAGATCCCAGCGCAGGCGTTCGAGCATCTCGTCGACATTCTCCGCATAACCGAAACGCACCTGTCCCCAGGAGGTGATGCCGGGTTTGATACCAAGCAGCAGCTGGTAGTAGGGGGCGCGTTCCATGATTTTGTCGATGTAGAACTGACGTTCCGGACGAGGGCCCACCAACGACATCTCGCCGCGTAGCACGTTGAAGAATTGCGGGGTCTCGTCAAGACGGTATTGCCGCATGAATTTCCCGAACGGGGTGATGCGGCTGTCGTTTTGTGAAGAAAGCATCGGGCCGTCGGCTTCCGCGTTCTCGCACATGGAACGGAACTTGATGATATTGAATGGTTTGCCTAAATAGCCGATGCGCTCCTGCCGGTAAAATATCGGGCCGGGAGAAGAGCGTTTCACCCCGATGGCCAAGAAAATGTACAAGGGGGTGAGCAGGATGATGGCGATCAGGGAAAATACAATGTCACAGACTCTTTTCACGTACCGTTGCCAAGTGGGCAGATATTCCGGGGTGACGGAGATGAGCGGCTCGTCAAGCACGGAGGAGGTCTTCACCGAACCCAAAAGCATATCCTGTTCTTGGGGCACGAGGCTGACCGTGAGGTTGTGGTTGCGCCGCGCCAACGACAGCACCTGCTGGATATATTTCCGCTGGCCGTTGTGCAAAGCCACGACAATCTCCTCAATGTGCTGTTCCTCAACCACTTTGCGAATGTCTGAAATATTCCCTACGCAGGAAAGGTGTCCCGTCATCAGGTCGGGCTGGTGGTCGTCCACCCGTATGTATCCGATAAAAAGATGCCCTGACCGTGGGTTCTGTTTCAGCACGGTTTCGTAGGCTTTCAACGCCATCTCGTCGTTGCCCACAATAAGCGTGTTGAAGCCGATTCTACCATCATGAATCCGGTTGTTGATATAAGAGGTGATGGACAGACGAGGGATATAAGTAAGCAAAAACTGGAAGGAAAAGAGGAAAAGCAGGTATTTCACATAATCGTTGGGTGACGTGACAATATCATCCAGAATAAAGATGAAAAAGAAGACCAGACAGCCGAAAAGTGTCACGCCGATGGTGGTCACTAATTCGTCAAGGCGAGATTTGCGGTAAATTTTGTTGTAATAACCGAAGAAAGCATGGAAAAACAGCCAAAAGACAGGATACAGCACCAATCCGAGCCAGAATTTGGAGTCTGAGCGCATGGAAACGATGATATCCTGAAAATCAGCGGCCTCGCCGACATGCTTGCGATACATGTACAACCCAACCCATGTGAGCAGTGCTGCAGCAATATCAAAGAGAACGTATAGGAAGGTTAATTTGGTCTTGTTCATCATGTTTAGGCCGTTCGGATGTAAACTACTTTTATGTCATCAATGTAGAAATGGGTTTCCTTGCCATCCTCGCCAATGCCCGCTAACATCAGCGTGAGGTCGGTTGCGTTGCCGGCAGTTGCATGATTGCTGTTGATTGTGTTGGTCAGATCAAAATGGATGGTCTTCCATTCGTTTGGCGAGGCGTAAATGCCCCCGACAGAGTACCATCTGTGGGGATAATATGCGTTGGACATTTTCGCGGAGATGTCGATTTTCCCTTCGGTTTTGTAGCGGACTTCCAAAACCACGCGGTAACTGCCGACGGGAACCGGGAATGCTGTGGATTGGACATCAAAGTGCTGCCCTACAGCATCATTGAGGGTGATTTCGCCCACGTTTTTGTCCTCGTATGAGACAGGAAGGAAGGTGATGTCCGTTTGGGAGGGCGACGGCACCGGACTGAATGAGGTGCTGTTCGCGAAAGTCTCAAAATAGGGGAAACGGGCGTATTCGCTATACACGTATTTGGGGCGGTTCTGAGCTACCTCGTAGATGTGGTCTTTTTGCAAAAGAACACGCTGGCTGCTGATGTTGAGAAACGGATACCCTAAGATCGTGTTTCCCATACCCGACATGGGGAATGCGGGAATCAGAACCAGCTTGCATGAATCACTGTTGTTCACGTCCAAAACGGGCACTTTGCAAGGTAATTGCCAGCAACCTAAGTTTTTGTTGTTCACATAAAGGTTGACATGTGTGAATCTGTGTCTTGTGAGGGCGTCGAGTTGCTCTTGGTCAAAATTCTGGTCATGTGTCTCATTAAAGTTACTGACATCAATACAGCCCTCGAAATCTTCAGAGGTGACAACAATATAAGCAGGGGTCAAATCCGCTTTTTTACAGGATGAGACTCCAAAAATCAATAACATGCTTGTAATCAAATATATAAAATTCCTCATAGCTTTTTTTCGTCAAATCATAACGAATTGAGTCGTTTAATATTGCATAATTGGAAAAAAAATCGGATTTTTGCCGCCATGAAAAATAATGACAATAAAATCGCTTTCGGCTATGTGGCCATTATGTTTGCCATGTTGTTCTGGGGATTGAGTTTTGTATGGATTAAGCATCTGTTGAATAACAATTTCCCAGTGTTCACCATCGTGTTCATCCGGTTGGTGCTTGCCTCGGCGGTTTTCATGACGTTACTCAAATGTCAGAGGAAATTGCAGAAGATTGCACGTGCGGACTACAAAGATTTCTTTTTGTTAGCTTTTTTTGAACCGTTTCTCTATTTCATCGGGGAGGATTTCGGGTTGAAATATGTGGATGCCAGTTTCGCTGCTGTCATCATCGCATTGATACCCATTGTGGTTTCCATTACCATGTATTTTGCTGAACATGAGCCGATACGGTGGGAATTTATTGTCGGTACGATAGTGTCAGTGGGTGGTGTGCTGCTTTTGACGATGAGTCCGGGCGGTCAAATGACGTTCAATCTGAAAGGGACGCTGCTGTTAGGCATTGCGGTTTTGGCCGCCTGTGGATACAGTGTGTTGCTGAGCCGTTTGGTAAGGAAATACAGTCCCGCTACGGTCACCACTTGGCAGAATTTCATCGCCATTCCCTTTTACTTGCCCTTCGTGTTGATTTTTGATGTCAAACATTGGGGGACGCTCACGTGGGATGCCAGCGCGGTGTTTAGTTTGGTGTGCCTCGCCCTGTTGTGTTCCGCAGGTGCCTACATGCTGTATTCTTACTCGGTAAAGCAGCTCACGGTCACCAAAACCTGCATCTTCACGAACCTGATCCCCATTGTCACTCTTCTTGCTGCGGCGGCCATCGGACAGGAGGTTTTCACACAGACGAAATTCTGGGGTATTGTAGTGATTGTAGCGGGAGTTACGTTTAGTCAGATGACGGTGAGGACGATGAGGCGATGAATGACGATGAGGACAATGATGCGAGGATTAGAGGATTGGATGATTGGATTATGTTAAGACATGTAAAAATAATTTGTAAATTTTTGATTGTTTTGTGCTTTGTGACTCAAGGAGGGGTTGTGATGGCGCAGGGGGAGCGTTTTGCGTTGTCGGGGACGGTGCGCGATGCCTCGAACGGCGAGTCCATGATGGGGGTGTATGTCATCATGACGGATGTACACAACTCGTCCAATGTGCAAGGTTGTGTCACGAATCAGGCCGGGTATTATTCCATAACATCGGTTTCGGGTACCTATAAGGTGACGATTAACCATTTGGGATATAAGACGTTGGAAGACACTGTCACGCTCAACAAGAACCTTTTGCGCCGTTATGAGCTGGAGCCTTCGGCCATTGAGGGTGCGGAGGTTGTGATTCAGGGCGAACGCGGTGATGTCAATGTCTCCAGCGGCGATGTGGGCCGGATGGAGTTGAGCATCCAGACCATCAAGGCGTTGCCTGCGCTGATGGGCGAAGCTGACATCATCAAGTCGATACAGTTGCTGCCGGGCGTGCAGTCGGGTGGGGAAGGGAACAGCGGGTTTTATGTCCGTGGCAGCGGTACGGACCAAAATCTTGTCCTCCTTGACGAGGCCACCATCTACAACCCTGACCATTTGTTTGGCTTTTTCTCCATCTTCAACGCCGATGCGGTGAAAAGTATCGAGTTGATCAAGTCTGGGATGCCCGCCTATTTCGGAGGGCGTGCAGCATCCATCCTGAATGTCTATCAGAAGGAGGGCAACATGAAACGGTATGAGGTGGATGGCGGTTTGGGGTTGATTTTCTCGCATCTCACCGTGCAGGGACCCATCAAGAAGAACAGGGCTTCGTTCCTGATTGCCGCCCGCCGCACCTACGCCGATGTCCTCATCCAGCCTTTCTTGAAGAAAGAATCGCCGATGAAAGGCATGGATTTCTACTTTTACGATATTAACGCCAAGTTCAATATTGTGGTCAATCCGCGGCATCGGCTCTATTTCGGGGCATATTACGGACATGACGCATACGGTTTCAAGTCGCAGACACAGCAGACTAAGATGCTGTTCAAATGGGGAAATGCGGCAGCTTCCGCCCGTTGGAACTATATCATCGCCAACGGGTTGTTCCTCAACACGTCAGCGACCTTCAGCTACTACAAATTCGGAACACAAATGGTGATGATTCCCTATTCGTTTGAGTTGACCTCGGGGGTTCGCGACTATAACGTGAAGAGTGAACTCACTTGGCTGCCTTCGCCGAAACACAATGTTCGCTTTGGTGTGCAGAATGTGGTTCACGATTGCATTCCGGGACAATATGAAGTGGAGGCGGGTACGGGCTTCGGTTTTGACCTTCCTCCTGTCCAGCATTATGTCGGCAACGAGTTCAGTTTGTACGCCCACGATGAGTATGACATCACCAGGCATTGGAAGCTGAATGCCGGCCTGCGTTACACCAATTTCCATCATTTGGGGCCGTTCACGCGGTATGTTTTGAATGATTTCGGTCATGTGGTGGATTCGGTGATGTACAAACGGGGCGAATCCATTTCTCAATATAACCGTGTGGAGCCGCGCCTTTCGTTGCGCTGGCTCATTGATTCCACCACATCCATCAAGGCATCGGCGACGCTGAATTACCAGTTCATGCACCAGATTTCCATCGCGAGCATCTCCCTGCCCACCGATGTATGGATGCCCTCCACCGATTTGCTGAAGCCGCAAATGGTGGTGCAGTATTCCCTCGGCGTGTTCAAGAATTTCCGTCAGAATATGTTTGAAACGTATATCGATCTGTACTATAAGCAGATGTATAATCTTGCGGAATATCGTGACGGGTTGGATTTCAGTGTGCTTACCGTCAACCCTGACCAGTTGTACGTTTTCGGCAAGGGATGGGCTGCCGGCGCGGAGTTTTTTGTGAAGAAATCGAAAGGGCGGTTTACCGGCTTCATCGGTTATACGTTAGCATTCACTCGCCGGCAGTTTGACGATCTGAACGGCGGGGAACCCTACTGGGCCAAGTATGACCGCCGTCATGATATTTCCATCAGCCTGTCGTACGAGATTCTTCGTAACAAGCTGTCGGTCTCTGCTTTGTGGGTGTTCCAGTCGGGCAACACCATGACGGTTCCGCTCGGCTACTACCTCTACATGGGCTCCGTTGTGACCGAGTACAGCAGTCGTAACGAGTACCGTGTGAACCCGTATCACAGACTTGACCTTGCGGTGGACTGGACCATCAAGAAGACCCGCAAGTTCGAGACAGGGCTGAACTTTTCCATTTACAATGTTTATAATCGTCAGAATCCGTTCTTGGTCTTTTTCGAGACGAGGATTGAAACTGGCGAGGAGGGAAACATCACGGATTTTTCCATGCAGAACCACGCATACCAAATGAGCCTGTTCCCGATTATTCCGTCTGTGATGTGGACGTTCAAGTTCTGACCGAAGGAGCAGAAAAGTGATGACACGTTGAAGAGTTGACCGTCAATTTGGCTGTCTTGCTTTTGCTTGGTGATAATCCGGTGGCATCGTTGTTGGTCGGGTTTGCGCCAGGACAATGCGGATAAAGCGAGGCTCTTTCTGTCCAAACTATTTGTCACGGAATCACTTTTGCCTCTGTTGATAGGTATAATATTGTTGTAAAATGTTTTGTGCCCCTAAAACTCATACTTCAAATGCAGCAGAAGATGCCATGTGGAAGACAAGTTGTTATAGACAGACCACGTGGGTTGAGTGAAGCTGTATTTCCCATTTTCCTTGTTGAATTGCAGCACCACATCGCTGTCAAGCACTCGGTAGGCACCCCATTTGTTGCAAAACAGGTTGCCGAGGTTTTGGATATCCACACCGACCTCAAGGGATTGCTTGTGCCCTGAGAGGTTGAAATAGAACTCCTGTGCGATCTTGAAATTGATGCGGTTGACCCACGGCGCCTTACCGCCGTTGCGCTTGGAATATTCGCCTCTGTGCTTGCTCAAGTAGCGGTCGTTGCTGATGAATTCCTCGAATGCGGCACGGTTCTCCTCGGAAGAGAACGGCATGGCGGCTAACTCCTCGGCGGTGGGGATGTATATCAGCTGCGGGCTGGTGAGTCCGCTGACGTTGCCGATGAGGTAGGAGTAGCGGGTTACGTAGTACCCGTTGTAAACCCCCATGTTGAGGCCTTCATAGAAGATTCCAAGTTTGGTGGCAGTGTACCTGCCCTCTTTGATGGTGTAGCCGAGGCCGGCAATCACACGGTGCGGAGCCACGTGTGTGGAATAACCTAACTCAGGGCTGTTACAATCGTTAACGGTCGCAGTGTTTGCAAACGTTGACACTTGGTCGGCGTTACCGTCAGAGAGGTTTGTGGCGTGGCTGAACGTGTAGGCCGCAAAGAGGTTAAGCCCGAAACGGAAATTCTTGGTCAGCTGGGCGGAGACGGAAAAATACTGCCCGTGTTGACCTTTTTCGTTATGCAGGTAATAGCCGTGCATGGTGGTTCCTTGCCTGTTGGTAATGTCCTCGCTGACGTAGTGCGTGCGCGCCTTCGGTTCGCCGGGCAACTGTATGGCACCATCTTCACTATAACCTAACAAGGAAGCGTAAATTTCGTTAAAGTTAAAGGAATAAATCCCTTCCACGGTGGCCTTGATATCGCCAGGGATGAGAACATCGAGTGCGAGAGATGACTTCCAGCTTGTCGGCATCTTCAAATCTTTGGCTAAAATGGTGGCGTAAGTGGGGGCAGGCAGTCCCTGACGGCTGTAGTTGTGGTTGGCATAGATGCTGTTGATGATATCTTCCCGGTCAGGATCGAATCCGACCACATCGGAGCCCGTTGAGGTGTTGGCGATATATTGGTACTGCAGGCAGTTGGAGTTGCCGATAGCGCTCACTAACCACACGTTGGGGATTCGTCCAGTGAAAAGACCTGAACCGCCGCGAAGAACGACTTTACGGTCATGGGTGATGTCCCAGTTGAAGCCGATGCGGGGCGCAAAGTGCATGTTGAATTGTGGGTAGTCAGCAGTGCTGAGGCCTGCAAAGGAACTGTTCGGATGCGTGGAAACTATCTGGTCGAAATCCACGTTGCGGTTGTCATAGCGGAAACGGATGAACGGCATCTCCAGACGAAGACCCACCGTCAGCTTGAAGAACTTGCTGAAGACCATCTCGTCCTGCCCATACAGAGAAAGTTGGCTGTGATTGAAAGTGGGGAATATCTGTTCCGTGGGGTCGTCGCTATTAGCGTGGGTAATCATAAACAGCGCCGGACCAGCCCCTTCCACACCATTGACATCGTCAACAAACGATTGCCAGGAATCATAGACATACCATCCGGCACCACCCTGCATGAAACCGTTCACGATGTGGTTCCACTCGATCTGCGCTCCTGCAAGGATGTCATGGATGCCCGTTTTATAGCTGAACTCATCGGTGGCGGTAAAGGAGTTCACCCGACGTAGGTTGCCGTATGTGAACGGATCAGGGCCAAATGTAGTGAACATACCTAACTGCTGGTTTCCGTTCATGTCAATATAAGGCGCCATAATATCCACGGTCGGAAAGACGTCGCCCACGAAGGAACGAGGCTCGTTCTGCCGTGACCAGGTGAGACGCAGCATGTTGCCGCCCTGTTCATTCATCAGGCGGGTGTTCAGCTCGGCAGCCATCGTGGTGAAATTTAAGATCTGGTTATACCGTGCCGACTCAAACGGCAGCGCGTATTGAGACCGGCGACCGGCATCATCACTATTCACTATGAAAATGGTGTCTCCATAGGGGACCTTGGTGTCTTTGCCTCCCAACGGACTCATAGAGGTGGAAGGAGGATTGGACATGGCAACATGCGTGTGGCTCACCCTGATATGGAACATGTTGTTCTCGTTGATGCGCCAGTCTATGCGTGCGAAAAGCTTGTAGTCAGGGGTTTTGATGGAGTAGTTCTGATAATTGCCGGGGTTGTAACCGAACCTGTCGCTCAGGAATTGCTGGATATCCTCCATCTGCGTCACTGTCGGTCGGCTGTAGCCAGAGCTGCCGCCATAACTGTAGCTTGAGTCAGGACGGGCTTGGATAGAGGAACCTGATTCGTAGTCCAATGTATATTCTCCATTGAGGAAAAAGAAGAGCTTGTTTTTAACAATGGGTCCCCCCACCGTGAATCCCATCATGTTTTTCGATGTTGAAGAACTGGTCAAGCGGGAATCTCCCACTTTATGGCCTTGCAGCGCACTGCCTTCCATGTAGTCATAGACGGAGCCGTGCCAGACGTTGGTGCCGTGTTTGGTGACCATGTTGATGGAGCTGCCTAAGAATCCGCTGTGGCGGACGTTGAAAGGGGTGATGTTGACATCAAGGCGGTCGATGGCCTCGATGGAGATGGGGGTGCCGCCGGCAGGCAGGCTCGAACCGATGCCGAAGGCGTTGTTGAAGCCGGCGCCATCAACGGAAACCACTGAACTGCGGTAGTTTCCGCCGCCGATGGAGATGCCATCATCGGTGCCGATGCTTTGTGGCGTGAGTTTCAGCACATCGTACAGGCTGCGGCTTACAGAAGGAACTATCCCAATCTCTTTGGAACCGAAATGCACGCCCGCGCCTGAATGACGAATGTTCATTGGGGAGTTCTGACCATCCCCGAACACTGTCACCTCCTCAAGACGCACTGACGAAGGTGTAATCTCCACATCCACGACCACCGCTTCACCTAACGGGGCTTCCACATCCTTCACAATCATCGTCTTATAGTTGAGCCGTTCCACCCGCAGGGTGTAAGGACCGCCAGCCAGTATGTTGTTAATCACGTAGTTGCCTTTTTCGTTAGAAAGAGCGTAATAAGGGATGCCACTCGGTTCGTGTACAATGGTCACTACCGCATTCGGAACCGGTTCTTTGCCGTCACTGATATTACCGGTGATGGTGGAACTGGTGGTCTGCGCGAACGCAGGGAAAACAGCCGAGATACAGATAAAGACTGTAATCAGAACACTTGACAAGCCAGAAAAACGATTGTTTTTTCTAAAGGGAAACAACAATATAGTTTGAATCATAACGAACTTTTTTTTTCAACCCGCAAAAATACAAAAACTATCATTCCCTTTTTATTTTATAGTTTATATTGTTCTACAAAATGTAATTTGACGTAAGACGTAAGACGTAAGACGTGAGACGTGAGACTTTGGGGATAAACCATTCTCACGTCTCAAATCAATTGCGAAGGCAGCGGACCGAATAGCCGGATTCCTTGCCGCTGAGGTCTCTGTTTACACGCGCCTCGTTGTAAAAAAGATCGCGACACCATGCGGAATTGTGGATGTCCTGAGTGGCACTCCAGAAATGAGCAGTTCGGCCCATATCCATAGGAGCAATATTATTGCAATAGCCTACAGAAACGGCGGAGAACCCCGAAATGTTATGGTTGGAATCCGCTACGTTGCCAGGGGCTCTCGACTTGGAGGAAGCATCCCATCCGTCACTCGCCAACATGCCCGCATGGTCGCCGCGCCATCCGAAACCGGACACATCCATCGTGGACAGCCGCTGCTCCATTATCAGCCACTCCGCATCGCTCGGCAGATGCCAGCCAGAAGGACAGATTCCCTGCACACCGCTCGGGCTGGTGTTGCTGGAAGCCTCTCCATGCATCACCGCCGGCCAGTTGTAATATTTTTCCTGTGGGAGGGTGAGAACGGAGTAGTTGTACCAATATGGCTTGGTCACACTCGTGTCTATTCCGTGGGGGATTTCCGTGCCATCGGCATAGTGCGTGGTGTGGAGGTTCTCTTTCATCCACAATTGGTTGCCTATCCACACTGCGTCATAGCTGTTACCGTCGTAATCGGTCACCGCATCGTGTACAACGGTGCCGGTTAAGTCATTGCCGCCGCCGGTTGTGTCTGTGAAGATGGCGATGTATTCGGCATCGCCGCTCACCACAATTTGGCGCGGATTGGTGGCATCGCCGTCGTTCCAGCGGACAAAACAACATCCCATCACAGGCACTGCGGATAAGGTGACCGTCTCACCGTCTTTGTATGTGCCTGAGCCTGTGACAGAACCCCATTCCGTATTGTTGGATTTCACCGTGACGGTATAACTTTTCTTACAGCCCGTCAAGGTCAAGACGACCAGTAGGGCCAATGTTGAAATTCGGATGATTCTTTTCATTTTGCAATATTGATTGTCAAGTTGTTTTGCTTCTGTTAATTCTGGAACAGATGATATATCCGCCCACTACCGTTTCACCACCCGTTTGGTGACGGTGCCCTGTTCGGTGGTCACGCGCACGAAATAGACGCCGGAGGCACGGGCAGAGAGGTCTATAACCGTCTGGTAATCACGCACAAAGTGCTGCTCTAATCGTTTTCCGTACATGTCATATACCTCCAACTGCTCAATGAGGTCTTGCTCGTTGCGGACGATGCATTTGCCAGTCGTGGGGTTGGGGTAGAGATGCAAGAGTTGGTCGATGTCACGCTCGGGAACCCAGACATCAGGTCTTACGGAGAACACCACGTCGTCGATGAACACCTTGCCCAGATAGGCGGGGCAGTGGTAGCGGAACGCCACATACCGTCCGTTGCCGTTGTAGTGGTCAAGGAGTACGGAATGCGGTTCCCACACGCCCCAGCTCTGGAGGGTGATGGTATCGACCGGCACGAAGGAGGCGGCATTGTAAGGACTGCTCATCACGCCGATGAACATCGTGTCCCAACCCGGAACCGCACCAGCTTCCTGGAAGTAGCTGAAATCCAGTTGGATGCTGTCGAAGGAGAGATTCGGGGCGAATGCGGGAGTGATGGCCCAATCATCGCTGAAAGAGTTGGCGAGGAAGAGCATCGACCCGACACCGCTGGCAGAAACTTCGGACGAAACGATGGGGTAGTAGGAGTAGGATGCAGGGGTCAGAATGCGGCGCCAACAATCGGGGAAGGCCGTTTCACTGTCTGTTCCGTAAGTGTCAAACGTCTCCGTGTAGGGCAATTGGTTGATAATTCCACAGTCCGGGGTGATCTCCAGTGGCTCTGACCATTCCGAATGGCTGTTCGAGCCACAGACGGTCCGCACGTAAATGCGGTACGTTTGTTCAGGAGTCAGGTTGTCAACGACAAACGAGGTGCTGACGGTAGCCACCGGGGTTTGGGTGTTGGGAGAAACTCCCGGAGCACAGGCCACATATTCCCATTGTGAAACACTACTTTGCGAGGGCTCGAACGAGATGGCAGCCGAGGTGGAGGTGAGGTTATGGGCAGTCAACGCGGAGGGTGCGTCGCAATCATCTGCTTGATAGACAATCAGATCGTCAAGCCACATAGCCATATTAGAGGAGTGTAATCCCACTTGTCGGAAGGCGATATGGCGGTTGGTGCCCGTCATCGCTGTATTGCGGAAATCCACCGTGACATCCTGCCAGGTGTCATATTGGGCGATGGAGAATACCTGCACGGATTCGAAGGTCGAAAGGTCGTACGGGTCGCTCATCACCCCCACTTCCATACAGCCGGCAACATATTCATGGTCGGCGGACAACCGGAACTGCGCCCGCAGCGAGTGGATGTCCACCCCGAACGGCTGGGTGACCGCGGTGGCAGTCGTTGACGTGTCGGAGTGGAAGAGCAGGGCTTTGCTCTCCATGCCGTAATAGCCGTAGGTGTTCCAGTCAATTCTGGGGCATTCGGCGTAGGTGACGGGGAAAATCCAGCAGTCGGGTCTCACAATATAGGTGCTCATCCACGGGTAGTCGTCGAAATTCTCCGAGTAGGGCAGATCCACCACGGGGGCGCAAGTCGTCATGAAAGTGGTGGGGGTACACCACGAGCTGCTCGAGCTGCCGCAATCGGACTGCACGAAGACATCGTACATCGTGTTGTCGGCCAAGCCGCCAATGACGATTGGGTGGGTTCCGGTCTGCACAGGTGTGCCGCTCTCAGGAGCATTGCCGTTGGGGACGACCACCACGCGCCAAGCGGTCTCCGACCCGCCAGGCTGCCAATCCACCAACACGCTGTCGTGGGTGATGGGTTCTGCGGTCACATTTGTGGGCAGCGGACAGGCGGAAAGGTAATCCACCGTCAAATTGTCCATACTGACTGGTGTGAGCGGATTGGAGAAGTTCTCCTGCATGAAGGCGAGGTAGTGACCGTTGCCGGTATAGGAGGCCAAACTAACGGTCCTGTCAATCCAAGATGTCAGTGCGTAAGGATTCGGGAAGACCGTGTCAACAGGCGTGAACGTGGCAAAGTCGTTAGGATCGGTCATCACACCCACCACCAAAATGGAGTTGGGGGCTGTCGTGTTGGCTTTGAACTTGAACGATGCCTGCAAAGTGTTCATCGGGATAGACGAGTCAAATTCGGGCGTGATGGCGACGTTGTGGCCGTTGCTGGGTTGGAAATAGAGCGAACCCGGTGAGCTGTAATATCCATTGGGGAAAATAAACGGATAAGGAGCGACGATATAGGAGGAGTAGAGGCGGCTCCAGCATCTCGGGAATGCGGAATAGCCATCCAGATTGGAACCGGTGCCGTAGGTGTCAAAGGATTCCACATAAGGAATATCGGTGATGGTGCCGCAGTCCGTCCTTTGGGAAGTGGAGCACCATGCGCTCTTGCTGTTCCCGCAATCGGTACGTACATAGATGATGTAGAGCCTGTCTTTGTGCAGATTGTTGAAGGTGTAAGCGGTATTTGTCAGCGCGACAATTTGTGTGGTGTCTAAAGATTGCCCGTCTTCCACAATGACGGCCTCCCAATTATGGTCGCTGGTGTCGGCGGGGGTGAAGCTGATGCTGATACTGGTCGTAGAGGTTGCGGTCACCGTCAGCGTGTGAGGTGCGGCGCAGGAACCGCCGTAAATCATGATGTTATCGACGGCACCCGGCGGGTTCGTTCCCTCATAGTGGCCGTTGCTCCAGAGGAAGTAGAGCCGCTGGTGTCCCGCGTGCGTGGAATCGACCGTGAACGAATGGCTGGTCCATGCAGCATCCGTGTACAGCCCGTTGCCGAGTTCCTCCAATCCGGAAGGGATAGTGATGGAATAGGTGGCGTTGGGCTCCACAGGGACAGGAGGTCCGAGGAAGATGCGGGTGCGGTCATCGCCGCTCTGCCCAAGCCCTCGGAAGTCGAAGGCAATCTGGTATTCAGCATATCCTGGGGTGAAATAGATGTCACGATAAGCCCAGGAATTGCTCATAGAGCCGTAAACATTGTAGGCGTTGGTTGCACCGTTGTCGTTGGAGACGTAGAGGGCGTATTGGCCTGCCTGTTGCGCGGCCTGCCCAATATACCAGCGGTTGTCGCCCACACCCAGCAGACGCCAGTCGCGGTTCTCGTCACTCTCTTCAAAACCGCAGAAATAGGGCAACTGCGCTTCGGTGGCTTCCGTGAAGAAGGTGCTCACATCGCTCCACTGGCTGGCGAATGACGGTACGCAGCTCTTGCGCACGCGCCACGTGTATTGCGTGGAGGACTGCAAATTCTGCAGCAACAGGAACGTGTCGGTGGTGGAAAGCTCGTACCATCCCGTATCGCTGCTCATCCGGTAGCCGACTGTGTAGTCGTTGGTGATGCCGCACGCACCGGGGCTCCAGGAGACCACTGCTGTGACATCGGCAAGGTCGGAAACGGTGAGCTCCGTCGGGATGCTGCATGGCGAACCGACGATGGAGATGTTATCCACAGCACCGGCAAGTGGATTGTTCGTCCCTGCAACCTGCTGTCTCCAAAGGAAGTATAGACGTTGCATGCCCGCATGGGATCCGTCGATTACGAAGCGGAAATGGTTCCAGTTCGTCATACCATAGAAGTCGCCGATGACTTCTGCGTTGGCAGGGGTGTAACTGCCGGAAGGCGTTGCCGGCGGTCCGAGGAACACTCTTACATAGTCCACAGACGCTCCGGGATAACCGTAAGAGCGGATGTCGAATTCCATCAGATATTCGGAATATTGCGGATCGAAGTAGATGTCGCGATAAGCCCAGGTTTGGGCGTTCACGTTGTCGGAAAAGGTGTTGGAAACGCCGTTGTTGTTGGAGACATACAGGGCTGAATCGCCATCAAAGTGCACCGCATGGCCGATGTACCACTTGTGGTTGTTCATACCGTCGTCCAAAATCCAGCAAAAGTTCTCTTCCGCTTCCTCAAAGCCGCAGAAATAGGGTAGAGTGGTGGTGCTGAAAAGGAACTCGTCGCTCCATACGCCTTGCATAGTGTCGCAGTTGGTTCTGACTTTGGCTATATAGTTGGTCTTGGGTTGCAGGTTGGTCAGTGTGACTTGAGTGCTGTTGGCGGTCACATAACTATAGGTGTTGTCGGATTGTCGGCGGTAAGCCACCGTGTAGGAATCGGCTTGGTAAACCGCAGTCCACGACAGCACTGCATCGTTCTCCGACACTTGGTTGGCGGTCAGATGGCGTGGGATGCCGCAACCCTCCGGTGTGATGGAGATGTTGTCGAAGGCCGCCGGTGGGTTGGTGCCCCATGACACATCGCTGCGCCACAGGATGTAGATGCGCTGCAGACCGGTGAATGCGGTGTCTAAATTGATGGTGACATTGTGCCAGGTGGAATCCAAATAGATGACATCGCCCATCTGGGTTGCACCGTCGGGGACAATAATTTCTGAGCTGACGGGTGTGACAGTTGGTGTCGTGGGCGGACCCAGGAATACTTTCGCGTAGTCAACAGGATTGTTGTTATACAGCTCGCCGAAAGCTCTGCAGTCGAATGAAATCACATAATCGGTATAGCTGGGATCCAGATAGACATCGCGGTAAGCCCATATCATCGAATAGTTGGTCGTGTAGGTGTTGGTGGCGCCATTGTCATTGGAGACATACAACGATGAGGTGCCTCCGTTGTTCACAGCGTTTCCGATATGCCATTTGTTGGCGTAACTCCCGTTCACGAACGTCCATCGGCTGTTCTCATCCGCATCTTCGAAATCACATAGGTATGGCAGACGGGCGGTGATTGCCGGGGTCTGGAAGGTGGATTCCGCAGACCATTGGCTGTGGTCGGTGGCAGTACAGTTGGCCCGCACTTTCCAAACGTAGGTGGTCAACGGACTGAGGTTGCCAATGGTGAGATGTTCGTCCTGTACGGTGATGTAGGTGAAGGCGGTGTCATATTGCAGTTTGTAAGCGACAGTGTAGGATTCGGAACTGCCGTTGGGCATAGACCACAATAGATTGGCGAGCGTATCCATCACCTGTGCGGTCAGTTCGGAAGGAACGTTAGTGCAAGGGGTGCCTTCAATGTTGATGTTGTCGATAGCGGCCGGCGGGTTGGCGACATAATAGCCCGTGTTGCTCCAGAAGAAATAGAGACGCTGCAGACCAGAATAGGTGTGGCCCAACGTGTAGGTCTTGGTTGTCCACGCCGACATTCCGCAAAGACCGGTTTCAAGTGCGGTGAGATCGTCGGGTACTGTTGAGCCGTTGGGGATAGTAGGTGTACCTATGTAAACATTCGCATAAGATAAATATCGCCAGTCTGTCCCACCTACCCCACGGAAGTCGAAAGAGAGAGTATATACAGAGTCGGACGGGTCGAAATAAATGTCCCGATATGCCCACACGTATGAGAAGTTGGCAGTAGAGTAACTTTGGGAAAAGGCGTAAGAAACGCCACCGTCATTGGAAATGTATATAGAATAATCCCCGCCATTGTTAACGGCATTGCCAATATACCATTGGTTAATATAATTCCCATTTACAGTTTGCCAAGCATTGCGCTCGTTGGCATCTTCAAAGTCACAGACGTAGGGCAAAACCGCCGGCATCTGGACGCTGAGGTCGCTGGTCCATC
>CAMJPH010000012.1 GCA_946407715.1 uncultured Bacteroidales bacterium
CGGATGCCCCCGAGAACGTCCTCTGTATAGGGTTGTTCGGCACACGGGACACCACCGTGAACAGCCGCGAGGAGTTCGCCCGTTACTATCCCAACGTGCAGACCTTCGACGGCGAGCACCGCATGAACCAGAAAGTGGTGAAAAATGTGGTGCTGCCCATCATCAAGCGGTTGGAAGGGTGCCGTCGGGAAGCGGGACTGCTCGGGCAATTGGAAAACTGCACCCGCTTCTGTCCCGAAGATTACGACACTTGCCAGTTCTGCCAAAACTACGGCGGACATACGCTGTGCGGCGACAAACCGCTCCAATTCATGAAACGCTATTTCGTGGAAAAAGAAGGACAACGGCTTCTGCAAGAAGGGCTTGTCGTCCGCCCCAAGGAAGAGGAACCCGCGATTCATGTCGGCGATGAGGTGTTTGGTTTCAGTTCTGATTACCGAAAACCCTACAAAGGCAAAATCACGGAAATTGTGAGTTATACCGACAAAAACCACTACGAGGCCAATATCTCGATGCGGCCGTTCTATGGCCTGCCTGTGGAGCCCCGTATCGTGATGGACGGTCTTTTCGACACGCCACGGGTGAGTTTGGGTATCAAATCTATCCGGTTCACCGAAGGAGAGAAGGCGGAACGGCCGGTGGAGATGCAAGTTGAGAAGCTGTCGGCACACTCTGGCATAGCGCCGGCGGTGTTTTTGGACAAAGACAGTGCCAAGAAAGCGGCATGGGAATACCTTGAATATCAGAAAGAATTGGATGACAATGCGATAGGAAATTTGGACGGCGATTTTTTCTAGAATTACGATTTGTAAAATTAGCGATGCCCAGTCCGCATCAGTGTTTCCCGTACAATCACAATGTAAATAACAACCATAATGAAAGAACCCACCAACAAGAATACAAACGTCAGAAAAACAACAAAAGCCGAGCACGAGGAACTGATGAATATCATGCGTGATATTGCCAAAAAAGAAAAAGAATCGCAGCTTGCAGAATATCGGCGGATCATAGATGAATCAGAGGGGTGTCACGCCCCCGAAGCTTTCGACAAGATGTTGCCTTTGGCCGAGGAAGGACTTCCTGAAGCACAATGCTTTGTAGGGGAATACCATGAGTATTACAACCAAGAAGCGGATCACAAAGAACAAGCAGAGTACTGGTTTCGGCAAGCGGCTGAACAGCACTATGCGCCCGCCGAACTGGCGTTAGGGGAATTACTTTATTACGGTCGCCACACCTACAAAACCGACCCCGAATGCGAACAATGGCTGCTTCTTGCTGCCGAACACGGGGAGGCACACGCCTGCTACTTTCTCGGGAATCTGGCGAAAGACAAGAAAGATATGGCAGAGGCGTGCCGATGGTGGCTGAAAGGTGCCGAAGGCGACGACGAATGGTCGCAACGCGAGCTGGCTTTCTGTTACGAAACCGGCCAGGGCGTTTCCTACGACCTTGACAAAGCCATTGAATGGTACAAGCGAGCCGCCCTGCACGAGTTCAGCATCGGCAATGTGGATGCCTGCTACCAGATAGCCGTTCTCAAGAAGTACGCAATGGAAAAGTATGCCGACCTTACCGGTTGGGAGTCAGAGCGTTTTTGGGAGGGAGAGAAAGAGATGCTGAACGGGAATCTGGCCAAAGCGGTATCCTTGTGGCGCTGGACTCCCGACCCGCGGGCAATGGTGATGGCAGCTTGGCAGATGCTGCACGTGGTGGATGGTGTTGTGGAAAAAGAAGGGGAAGTGTATTTCGATGATGACGAAATGTTTTTTGAGGAAGAGGAGGAATCCATCGAAGCGGTGGCAAAGTTTTTCTCGGAACAAAAGCAGCCCGCCGCCTATTACCTGAAAGGATATCTTTGCGAGCATGGCATCTGCTACATCAAAAAAGACATGGCTAAAGCCAAACTCTGGTACGGAAAAGCGGCAGCGGCCGGCGACGAGGTGGCGGCGTGGAAACTGAAGCAGTTAGAGGGAAAAACGAGAAAAGTCAATAACAACAAATAATCACGATATGAATCATTGCACAGGAAACATCACCCCGGGCAGGGACATCATCCCCGACAACATTCGGTTCAGCGAGGAGTGGTACAAGGCCATCCATAATATGCTCTCGTGTGAAGAGGATTCCATTTGGCGTAGCCACGTGCCCTCGTGCGTAGGAAGTTCCGCTCAACACTGGAGCGTCTTGCGGAATGGTGCAACGCACTCGGGAATGAAAAGGGAAAAAGACGGGCGGCGGCCGGAACAGATCCGGCCACGGCACTATTCTCCCCGCCGCCCGTCTTTTCCCCTTCCTCCGTCCGGCGGCGCGCACCATTCCGTTTGGCCAGGCTGCGTTGACGAAGGGCGACGGAACTGGCGGATGTCACCGCGCTGACGGGAACGGAGGGAGTGACCGGCCAAACGGAATCTCCGGCTCGCAAGGGGAGGGAAGTGGCGGCGCACGACCAACGGCGGCCTCGTGGTAGATTCCATACCTGCCATCGCGAGGGCGGGAAAAATCTGCTATTAGCAAAAATCACCTCCATGTTTCCCAATGTTGTACTTTTGCACCGTAAAAATGTAGTTTTCTGTATTTTATGAATTTTTGCAAGTATAAATAATAAAAACATAGAATTATGACTAACGAAGAGAAAATTGCGAGAACTGTTATGCACATTAAAAGAGTAAATGAATTGGCACGCCATAAAACGACGTCCACAAATGTCACACCTGCTTTCACCAATGAAGATTTGGCGACATATTTCAATTATACAATTTACGATAATGTTGTTGTTCTTGACATAAAAGAAAACATATTAAGGCAAGATATGGAAATTAGTGCATACGATGCTGTTCTCCATTACAATTATAACAAAAAGACTATTGATGTTAATAAGATAAGGGTGTGCTTTGAAACGAATGGCAAAGTTACAGATATTTACTTGACATATTCTCAACGCACTTTGGTACACATTGACACTTCAAAGGAAATAAAGGGTGCAAAAATAGAATGCTTGAAAGATATTGTGGATTGTGTAAATGGTATCTGTAATATGGATTTATCATTTTAGTACATATTGATACTTTATATAGTCGATTGTTATATCACAAGACTAAAAAGGATAATTCCGATTTTTTTTTGAAAAATAAAACATCACCATGTACACTATCATCCCCATCCCCGATTTTGAAAAAGCCAAGGTGTTTGCAGCTTACTGCGACTGGTGCATTTGCCAAGCAAAATTTGACTACGAGACCTACACCCTGCACGGCGAGACCTTCTATTTTTGTCTGAAGGAAGGGTTTGAAAAGATGACCAAGCGTGCAGGTGACAACCATCCTTTCGATGAATACGGTCTGTCCATGATCGCAGTTTCCGTGACTCCTGACGGACGTTTGGCGAACTGCACCAACCGGTGGAACGAGGACCGCATCGGCAACCCGAATGTCAGCGAGCAGGAGATCAGCGACCTCATCGGAACGAACTTTCAAGAAACTTTCAAGCCGAGCAAACCCTTCACCGATATAATCAACAATGCCGCCGATGAACTGCTCACCTCCCTTTCTGATTATGAAGTATGTGTAAACCACACAAAACACATTTTTGACAAAATAAAAGAAGAGGTTCAGCATCGGATTAATGAAAAATTGGGTATATTGGGGTTACAAGGAGCGAGCATCGATATAACAGGTGACCAACTTGACAGCAAAATCGGAATAAGCACGCTGTGGGAATGGGCCAAACGAATGGACAAAATCGACAAAAAAGAAAAAAATGAGCCATTCATCAGCTTGTTCCAAAGCGAATTTTTAAAATACCTAACAAGACAGTACCCTATACAGATGAAACACGAAATCATTGAAATAGACAAAACATCCGAACTATTCCCGCGGTCGCTGATAGAAATTGGTGACGACTGTCCCGAAAGACTATACCTGATTGGCAACGTGGAATTGTTGAAGGCGGAGAAGAGTGTGGCCATCATCGGGGCTCGGGCAGCCGACCGCAATGGCTGCTCGAAAGCGTACAGCTTAGCCGTGGATTTCACCAAGAAAGGTTACGTGGTGGTGTCGGGGTTGGCGTTGGGATGCGACAGCTCCGCCCATCGTGGCTGTCTTGATGCTATGGGGAAAACCATCGCCATCGTCGGGTCGGGACTGGATATTGTGCATCCGCAGGAGAATGTCCCGTTACAGGAACGTATTCTGCAACGGCAAGGACTGGTGCTCAGCGAGCAGCCGTTGGGCGTGAAAGCCACACCGAGGACATTAGTGCGGCGCAACCGTCTGCAGGCTGCCCTCAGCCAGATGGTGGTAGTAGCACAGTGCCCTGTGAAAAGCGGAACCCTTTACACGGTGGATTTTGCCCGAAAGTACGGCAAGGAGGTTTTCGCCGCTCAGTTCAAGTACCACAACGAGTTCACCAGCGGCAACGACAAACTGTTGGCTGAAGGCATTGCGAAGGGGATTTGAAGGGATTTTGCACTATAAAAAAGATTGTTATGAAAACCGTTTTTGAATTAATCAGGATTTACACCAACAGCAAAACGCGCTATCCACTTCGGAAAAGTCAGATAAACACGATGGGGCTATTTTCAACTTTAGCCAAAGCGGAAACACAAATGATTCATGACGCAGAAGGATACTACGAGAGTGAACAGGAACGCCTGAAAGACATTGCGGAGAAGGAAGAATACCGTAACGACGAGAAACGGTTCGGGCACGACGTCGTGCTGGCGTACAGGATCACGGAATACGAACTTGACTCAGAGGTGTGGAAATGTAGCAGTACCCAGTCGGTGCGCACCTACACCGCCGACGGGAAGCCCAACGACGAATCTCTGCTGGATTACCAATGCGAACGCCATTTCAAGGGCCGCACCCCCGAGCAGATTCGCTTTCGGCCTGGCGACATCGTGGAGGTGATTGACGAATGGGGAGCGGAGCTCTGTGTGGTAGGTCACGCACAGCCCACCACAGAGGACTACGTCAGTTATCGTAAACGTTGCTGGGAAGATTGCATGAAGGATTGCCAAAAGTCATGTCGCGACAAAAGCGTTGAAGTCAAGGAGGAGAATTGCATGTTCCATTGGGACTACAGCGACGACTGCTACTTGGTTTACTCCTTAGGCGAGGGCGACACCCACTTTCACCCCGAATCACCGAATGTGTTCCGTCCCACCAAGCTGGTGCCGAAAGCGTTGCGGGAGAAACTGAAAGCGAAATACGAGGAAATGCTACGGCTTTATGGAGCAAACTGAACTCGTTCGCCAGCAAAAACCCGTCATGGTTGTAAAGAATAATTCCGATTGATTATGAACGAGAAAGAAAACGAACAAAATCGTATTACCGAAGCTGAATTGGTTGAAACACTTCAGAATCTCAACAAATACAGAGAAAAAATCGCACAAATGAAGCCCGAAGATTTCAAGCCGACAGGCGAATATTTCCAAATAGAGGGAACCACATTCCAGCTGAAGATGTCCCCTGAAGCCACCCGTGGAGACTTGCTATACTTACTTTCGCACATAGAAGATCTTGTGAAAAGGAAACTGCGAACACTGTCATCAGAAGAAGAGGATAAACCAAAATAAAAAAAACAACAAAGCTATGGATAAAGAAAAAGTCAAAGACTATCTGTGGAACTACTTCTTCCCCATCACCTCCGCTTCGGAAGAAGAGCGGCGGGAAATGTACCGCTGCGCCATCGAGGACGGCTATCTGCTCTATGAAGACGACCTCTACGAATGGGAGCGCAAGCAGCAATGGGAAGAGTTTGACCGGCTCATCGACAAGATGATAGAAGATTACGCGAGAAGCGTGTTTGAAGACAGGAAGAGAGACTTTTCCCAATGTTACGACCAGCCGATGTTCTCGCCGCAACTGCGCTGGAACGAGAAGTACCTCACGCCTGAATTAGAAAGCTTCACCCCCATCATCGCCATCCAGGATTTGGTGGACTACAAGTATGTCGTGTGTGCCCTCCCCGATGAAAAGGTGGACTTCATGCTGATGCAAAAGGAACGCACCCCCGTCGTGGTGGCGCAATACGACTCGCTGGACGAAATGGTGCGCGACGGATGGTGCGTGGGAAGCTGAGGGCTGACGACCCCTGCTATTAGCAAAATTCCCCTGGCACCGCAAAGTTTTCCTATTTTTGCCGTGTTATTCAGTTAAATAAAACAAATTTTCCGAAATGGAATCAGATGCACCGGAAAAATTAGATGTTAAGAAGTCGGAAGAGGTGGGGAGTGTCAGCAATCTCCAAGAACAGCTTGACGACGAAGCACCCAAGCCGTGGGATGGCGTGTTTTACACCGAAGGGGATGATGAACCCATTATTGTTGATCCAAAGACCATGACAATGGGAGATTTGGAGCGTGTGCTGGATGAAGCAGTAGTTAAAAACCAAATGGTGGAAGAACTGCTGGAATGGGTCTCCATACGCACAAAGGGGGATGTTGACCTTGCTGCGACGTTGATGAAAAAGGGACTGCGGAGGCTGAACAACAAAAACAAACAGAAAGATCCGTGCCGTATTATCGTGAAAGAAAATGGAATCTTTGTCGAATTTCCCGGCCAAAAACTCAAAAAGGTGACTTTTGGACGGGGAAACTTGTCGAAAACGCTGTATGTCTTTTTCCTTCGCCAGATTGTGCGAGCCAAGACGGACAACACGATTCCGTGCTGTCTCTCGCAATTTGAGATGGGGGATTACAAGGAGGAACTGATGGGGATTTACCAAAACGTCAGCGGCAAGCACGGGGACATCAGGGAGGTGGAAACCTGGTTGGAGAAGGGCACGGTATCCAACAACTTCGCAAACGCCACCGCCTCCATCCGGAAGTATTTCGACAAGCTTTACGACAACTATGTCATCAAGTACAAATGGGAGAAATGCTACAGTATTGAGATTATGGGGACGGACCGTCGCGGCAACCCCCGCTACGGCATAAAACTCACCCCGGACGATTTCGTGCTGAAGTGGCCGTTTGAGATGTGATGGCCAGCGAAACGGGATCTTTGGCATTTCGATTTTTTTGCTACCTTTGCGCTTTCAATAGAATTATCAACGAAAAGCTCTAAATATCAGAGAAATAGAGTAATTAACATAGTATAAACCATAGCGTTAACTACCCCGAAATGAATTTGAAGGAAAACCAGACAGTAGAATTCAAGCAGAGTTGGAAAGATGATTATCTCCAATATGTAAGCGGTTTCGCGAATGCGAAAGGAGGGACGTTATATATTGGAATTGACGATGATGGCAATGTGTGTGGGGTGAAAAATGCGAAAAAACTTCTGGTGGATATCCCTAACAAAGTTCGAGATACTATGGGAATGTATGTCAATGTTAATTTGCTGATTGACAATAATCTGGAATATCTTCAAATAGACGTTCCCCCGTGTTCGATGCCTATTACCTATAAAGGCAAAAAACTCCAAATTCCCGTTTTTGCGGAGGTGCGAGGTGGTTTTTCCGCCACCATCAAACGGGAACGCTTTATGATGCAAGAGTTTCAAAGTGGGAAATCTGATGAAGTAAGTGGCCAGGATGGTTCCCGGAACGGCCAGAAAAGTTCCCAGAAAAGTTCCCAGAAAATATTGTCAATGATAAAGGAGAATCCCGAAATCTCAACTCAAGAAATAGCTGATATATTGAATATTAGCCGCAGGGCGGTAACCAAACAAATAGCTAAATTAAAGGAACAGGGAGCTATCCGCCGCGTAGGAGCCGACAAAGGCGGCCATTGGGAGATCGTGGATATGAAATAAACAACAAACAATAGAATTTTTAACGAAAAATTGTAAATATTAGAGAAATAGAGTAATTAACATAGTATAAACCATAGCGTTTGCGATTTATTCGAGATGCTCCGAAAATTTGGCGATTAGAAGATGCTCTCTACGAATAAGTTCAGTGAATGTTCACGCTCAAGGGCGTGGGCAGAACTTATTTTGAGAGCAGGTTACGCCAAATACCTCGGAGCATGATAAGGGATGTCCCGCCCTTATTGTTTTCCGGGGTATTTGCTCGCGTACCTGCATCATCGATAAGTGGCAAAGCTGAAAAAAAGCAACCGCCGATGATAAAAGACATTAAAACAAAGAACGAAAACACAAAGCCCAATGACAGAGTATTGGAGAAACTTCGTACTGACTTTCCCGGATGCTTCAGCAAGGGGAAATTCGATATGGAACGTTTTCAGCAAATGATTCAAGACGAAGTAGATGTGACCCGAGAAGGTTATGATTTGAACTTCCTTGGGAAAAACTATGCCAACCTTATTGCCAGTACGGAAACCGAAACTGTCATTCAACCTGACATTGCGCATAATGCCTTGCCGGAGAACCGCAACAGCCAAAACATTTACATCAGTGGCGATAATTTGGATGCTTTGAAGCACCTTCTGAAATCGTATAGCGGCAAAATCAAGTGCATCTATATAGACCCGCCATACAACACAGGTAGTGACGGATTCGTGTATAACGACCGATTTAATTTCACTTCAGAACAGTTGCAGATCAAGTTAGATATAAGCGAGGAAAAGGCGGATCGCATCCTTGACCTTGCGCGTCGTGGCTCTGCCTCCCATTCCGCATGGCTCATGTTCATGGCTCCCCGTCTGATGCTCGCCAAAGATTTGCTGACAGAGGATGGAGTGATTTTCATCTCCATTGATGACAATGAACAAGCCAATCTGAAATTATTGTGTGACAGTGTTTTTGGTGAGGAAAATCATTTGGGAGAATTTATTTGGCGAAAAAAAGATGGTGGTGGCCAAGCAAAAGAAGCATTCGTTATAGAGCATGAATACATACTTGTATATTCAAAATCATTAGAAAGAAAGTGGATTGAAACTATTGAAAAAAGAAATATTGCAGAATTTAACAAAACAGATGAAATAGGAATATTCAAGGTTACAAAATTAGCTAAATGGGGAAATACAGCTCATCGCGAAGAAAGACCGTCCATGTACTTTCCATTGTTAGCTCCAGATAATACGGAGGTATATCCAATTGCCCCAGATGGCTTAGAAGGTAGATGGAGAGTAGGGAAAACCAGAATGCAAGAACTTAAGGATAAAAATCTCATTTATTGGGCAAAAAAAGATGGATTTTGGATTCCTTATGAAAAAGAATACTACTCAGAACAAGACAAAATCATAAAGGAAAGAAGCATTTTATATGATGTTGCAAACACAGGCGATGGTTCAGATTTGCTTACTGAGTTATTTGGTGTAAAAGACACTTTTGAGAATCCAAAACCCATTGAAATAATAAAGGTATTCCTTTCTCACACTATTGAAGAAGGAGATGTCTTTCTTGATTTCTTTTCGGGCAGTGGAACTTCAGCCCACGCATTATACTCTTTTGTAATAGAAAAAAATTTTAATTGCACATTTATTCAAGTACAATGTAAAGAAGAATGTAGAAAAGGTAAACCGGCATACAATTTGGGATATAGGACAATTGATGAGTTTGGCCAAGAGCGCATTCGCCGTGCTGCTGCAAAAATTCGCGAGGAGAATCCGCTATTCGCGGAAGAGCACGACTTGGGCTTCAAACATTACACCCTGAAAGATGTACCGCAAAACATGTTAGACAAAATGGAAACTTTTGATCCAAATGGCTTGTATGGTGAAGAAGACATCTTGAAACAATTTGGTAAAGAGACCGTACTTGAAACGTGGTGCGTGAAGGACGGCTACGGTTTCGGGGCTGTCATTAAAGAATTGTCTTTAGATAATTATACCGCCTACCATTGCGGAGGTCATCTCTACTTCATCGAGGGTGAAAACTTTGGTGAAAAAGCCATGATTGATTTGATTGATCTGTATCATCGCGACCCTGCCTTTAACCCGCAGAACATTGTGGTGTTCGGCTATGGCTTCAGTTTTACACAAGTGGAAATGCTGAAGAAAAACCTTGCCACACTGAACGATAGTGCAAAGAATCTAAAAATTAACCTTGACATTCGCTACTAATGGAAATTAAATATCAAAGCAGTCTGGATCACCAGCAGAAAGGGGTGGATGCCATTGTCAAAGTTTTTGAGGATGTGTTGATTAACCGTCCTCTACAACTGTATGAAAACCCAACCGTCAACCTTGACGATTTGCAAATAAAGAACAACATACAGCTCATACAAACAGACAACAGGTATAATGTGGATGCCGAATTTAGAAATCCACAATTAAATCCCGACTGTCTCACTCTTGACATCAAGATGGAGACTGGCACGGGAAAGACATACGTTTACACTCATGCTATTTATGAGCTGCACAAACGCTATGGCATTAATAAATTCATTGTAGCCGTGCCGTCGTTGGCTATTAAGGAAGGTGCGAAATCATTTCTTGGCGATCCCGATGTAAAGCGACACTTCAGCAACACCTGCGGCTATAATGCCGAAATCGATTTGTGCGTGCTGAATGCCATGCAAGTCAAGAAAGGGAAAAGGTTCTTCCCATCTGTGGTTCGGGCATTTGTGGACGGTTCGAGCCAAACCACCAACCAAATTTATGTGCTATTGATCAATATGGCCTTGTTGACCGACCGCAAGGATGGTATGTTGGGGCGAGATGATTATGACTACGGGGCTCAAGGGTTCTATCGCCCATTAGATGCATTAAAGGCCACAAAACCGTTTGTCATTATTGACGAGCCACATCGTTTCTCGCGTGACCAAAAAGCATACAGCATCATCAAGGAGCAAATCTGCCCACAGTGCGTTATCCGATTTGGTGCCACTTTCCCCGAAATTGTTGTAGGTAAGGGAAAACATAAGGCCAAACAAAAAGACTATGAAAACCTGCTTTACAACCTGAACTCATGCCAAGCTTTCAACCAAAATCTCATTAAAGGAGTGGCAAAAGAACATTTCGATTCGCCGAGCGGCAAAAACGAAAAAATCAAGGTGTTGTCAATTACAAGCAAAGCGTCCGTCACATTTTCCTATGTCACAACAATGGGCACTAAATCATATACTTTGCAAAAGGGAGATTCTTTGGGCTTGATATCCAATGACATGACGGGAATGACAATTGATGCTATAGGGAAAGATTTTGTGGAATTTTCCAATGGACAGACCAAGAGAGTCGGAGAAGAATTCGATGTAACATTGTTCGCCAGCTCCTATCAGGAAGCCATGATGAAATTGGCTATTGACAGGCATTTTGAGACTGAGCGCATCAATTTCAACCGCTCGCAACGTATCAAGACACTGGCATTATTTTTTATAGACGATATTGTATCTTTCCGTGGAGATGCGAGCGGCAACGGGGCATGGCTGCGTGACACATTTGAAAATCTCTTGAAAGAACGCTTGGAAGAGGAGCTGAAGATGAGCAATTCGCCGGACTATAGTGATTTCCTAACGGCAAGCCTGAACAATTTACGGGATTGTTCAGCGGGATATTTTGCCCAAGACAATAGCGATAGCGATGAAGCAATAGCAAAAGAAGTTGACGATATCTTGCGAAACAAAAAAGAACTACTTTCATTCAAAGATGAGAAAGGTGACTGGATTATCCGACGTTTTCTTTTCTCCAAATGGACATTAAAAGAAGGTTGGGACAATCCCAATGTGTTCACCATTGCCAAACTGCGTTCCAGTGGAAGCGAAAACAGTAAAATACAGGAGGTTGGGCGTGGATTGCGTTTGCCCGTTGACGAATATGGTAACCGCATAGGCAATGAGGAATTTATGCTAAACTATATTGTTGATTTCAAAGAAGCCGATTTCGCTGACAAACTTGTGGCTGAAATAAATGGTGATACAACTTCGTCAGGAAATGTCATAGTTATCTCAGATGATGATTTGGCAAGAGTTGCTGCATTACGGATGATGGATAAAACAAAGTTGTTCATTGAATTACTTCAAAAAGGATATGTGGATACAAACAAAAATGTTGTTACAAATTCTATTACGGCCTTTTATAGTGAATATCCAGAGTTTAATTTGGGTGTGTACAAGGCAAAAGTCATCAATCGCAATTTGAAATCCACCAATATGGTGAAGATTCGTCCGGATCGATACAAAGAGTTGAAGGATTTGTGGGAAAAAATCAATCAGAAATACATTTTATTCTTTGATAAAACACTGAACGATAAGATCAAGAACGATTTTCACCTGGAAGATGGTGCTTTTACTTTTGTAGTTGTTGGAAGTAAACGAGAAATGCTTGAAACTACAGGCTTCAATGTTTCTGTTGTATGTGATTCAGGAGTGCAATATGAACTACATGGCAAGAAAATCCCGTATAATGAGTATCTAAAGCGGGTAAGTAAGGCTACCTCGTTGCCTATCTCAATTGTTCATCAAAAGGTAACAGAATACTTTCAAAACCACCCATCTTTTACGTCAATGTACATCAATGAGAGTTCAATTACCAACTTTATTTCACAGTTCAATGACTGGAAAATTAAAAATGTCAAAGGATTGTTGAGTTATATGAGAGCTAATTATAACACTGCGGAAACTGCACTTACTGATATTAATGGCAATTTGAAACCCGAAATCACACAAGGACTGATAGGTGTTGAACTGGAGAAAGGTTATCCGTCAACCAAATATCTTTATGAGGGAATAGCTTTTGACTCTGACTTGGAAAAGAAAAACATTATTTCTGATATTGCTGATGTAATTGTTTTCGGTAAGATTCCTCGGCGGAGTATATCTATCCCAACTGTAATTGACAACTATAGTCCTGATTTTATGTATGTAGTAAAGAAAACGGACGGTAATATGGAATTGAATGTGGTGATAGAAACTAAAGGCGTTGAAGGAAAATCCACGTTGCGTCCAACAGAACAAATTCGTATTGACTGTGCCGAGAAGTTTTTCGAACAGCTTCAAAAAGATGGATTCGACGTAAAGTTCCGCACTCAAATCAACAATGATGATATGAAGAAAATTGTGGCGGAACTGATAAAGTAGCAGCCCTCACAAAAACATCGTCATATACACGGGAACGTAAACCACGTCGCCATTGCGGTTTCGCCCCATCACTGTTTTTATTCCCAAATCCGATCAGGAAAATTTACTATTCAAAGTTTAATTGTTAAATTAAAGATTGCAATATGTTGGTTGACAGCAGGGGATAAAAAAACGCCAATCCCTTGACAAATTCAAATATTCGATGTATCTTTGCCACCGAATTATTACAGTGTTATGAGCAAGAAATCTATAAGATTCTACAATGACCACGTGGTTCGTGCGGTTTGGGATGAGGAGAACTCCAAATGGTGGTTCTCGGCCACGGACATCGTGCGCGCCATTAACGACGAGGAAGACTACACGAAAGGCCGCAACTATTGGAAATACCTGAAAGGCAAGATGGCCAAAGATGGTGTCCAACTGGTTAGTGTTACTAACCACTTCAAATTCATGGCTCCCGACGGGAAGCAACGCAACGCTGACGCGCCATAAACGATTATTTGGAAGCCATGCGACGGAGTGAGACGGACGCCGAACCCATCAGAACCTTGCTGAAAGGGGCAATGACCGACAAGATCGATGATCGTGAAATTTTTATGAAAGGCATCGACTATTCCTATTATTATGAACAAGAGGAATAATTACAGAAAGAAGAATTATGACAAACCTATCCTATTTCGACCGGAAAAAACAATTGGTGTCCGTGTTCAACGACACTATGCAACGGATTGGCAACAGTCGGGAGTTGCAAGACGCTGTCAGCCAAAGCATCGCCTCCCAGCAGTATATCGGCGATGCCGACAAGATAGACCTTCCCGCACCCCCATATACCGAAAAGGCCCGGGTGGTGGTGAGCCGTCTGCGCTCCTTCGAGGCGGCGGCAAGGTGCCCCGGACAGAAGGTGGCCGTGCTGAACTTCGCTTCTTCCACCTCTCCCGGCGGTGGGGTGGAGACCGGTGCTTCGGCGCAGGAGGAGTGCCTCTGCCGCGTGTCAACCCTCTACCCTTGCCTCAAAACCCGGATGGCGTGGGAGAAATTCTACGCCCCGCACCGTGCCGCCCATAACCCTCTTCACAACGACGATATTATCTACACCCAAGACGTGGTGGTGCTGAAAGACGATGATTACAATCTCCTGCCCTCTCCGTTCCACGTGGATGTGATTACCTGCGCCGCCCCCAATCTGCGGGAAAGCCCTTCCAACCGATACAATCGGAACGACGGCGCTGCAGTGCATATCAGTCAGGAAGAACTTTTGGAATTACACCTGAAACGCGCCCGCAAAATCCTCTCCGCTGCCGCCGCGAACGGGGCTGAGGTGCTGATTCTCGGTGCGTTCGGCTGCGGAGCGTTCCGCAACGACCCCGCGGTCGTGGCCGCCGCCTACCATCAGGTGCTGCCACAATTCCTGAACCACTTCAAAACCGTCGAGTTTGCAGTCTATTGCAGTCCGAGAGACCAACGCAACTATGAAGAATTCACAAAAATCCAAATGTTATGACAAAACCCATCCTCTTTTTCGATATGGACGACGTGCTCGTCGATTTCCAGTCCGGTATCAACAAGCTGAGCGAGGCAGAAAAACAAGAATATGGCGAGTATTACGACCCTGACGGCACCAAGCACAAGGCGCATTACGACGATGTGCCCGGAATCTTCGCCAAGATGGAGCCTGTGAAGGGCGCCATCGAGGCCGTGCACAAACTGGCGGAGAAGTACGATGTGTATATTCTCTCCACCGCCCCGTGGAAGAACCCCACGGCCTGCAACGACAAGCTCCAATGGGTGAAGGACCACTTCGGTGGCGAAAAGGACGATGTCTTTTACAAGCGCCTCATACTAACGCACCACAAGGATCTCTGCCACGGCGACTACCTCATCGACGACCGTCCCCACAAATGCGGCGCCGGAAACTTCTCCGGCGAGTTGATCCATTTTGGCTCCAAAGACCCTGCTGCCCGATTCCACAGTTGGGAGGAGGTGGTGACGTACCTGATGGAGAAGTGAAACTCCAGCTGGCGTGGCACTGCCTTTTTTTCTACTCGCACCCTGTCACCCCTATCAAAAAACTGGATTCGACGTGACGTTCCGTACCCAAATCAACAATATCACAGGAACAGATCGTCTATCGTCACCGTGGCGTTGAAACGCTCGGAGTATGTGTTCGGCTTGAGCCCATACGTGGTGATGAGAATGTTGTGGATGGCATCCTTGGTTTTACTAAGATGTGCGAAGGTGTTGTTCCGTTCTCGCAGGTATTCATCGTATTCGCGAGAGAGAACGAACTCCGACTGACAGTATTTCATCTCGCATACGTCAATCACATGATCACCACGACACAGCAAGAGGTCTATTTGTGTCCCCGGCCACTCTGTCCCGTCCTTGTCGGTTTGTCGGGGCGAGGACCAAGAACAGACATGGGTCAACACCCCGTTAATGCTAAGTTTATTGCGTATCTGGTGAATATGGTGCATACATACCTGTTCGAAGGCATATCCTGTCCACGCATTGCGAGTGTTGTCCTTGATATTAGTCCAGAACTGCTCGTCAAGACCAGTGCGATTGCCGATGAACTTCAGATGAAACAGTGAAAAAAGGTCGGTGAGTTGATAGATGCTGCCTTTCTCTTTCTTTCCGAATGCGGAGTATTTCCGGATAAAGTCGCATTTGCATCCTATTGTTAATAAGCATAATAACTCCATTAAAATGAGATTGCAAAGATACAATATTTTTCCGAAATTCAAATTGTTTTACTGCCGAAAGTGTGGAAAAAAATAAGATTCGGCATGTTTATAATTTATAATAATGCCGAATGTTGCAATTTTTTTTAGATTCGGCGCAATTTTCCCTCTGGCTCCGCAACCGGGAATCCTTCAGAGAATCTCTATGGTGCGCATAACCCATACTTTATTCCGATGGTGATACTCCCCTTTGTTTTCCGATTTGCAAGTGGTGGATGAAATGATTACAGGAGACTATGAAAAGTCAACTGTTGATAACTTTATCCTTGCGCAATCGCTAATTTGCTGATATAAAGTTTGTAAGAAAAAAATATGTTGTTGATAAAAAACGAAAGATAGTTTTGTTGTTTTTTGTAATTTTGACGCGTTTTTATTTGAAACGTTAATATTCACCAAAATATCACCATTATGAAGAAAAAACTATTATTTTTGTGGCTTATGCTACTGACGATGGGATTTGGCGGTTTTGCGCAAGACGCAACCACCATCACTATCGGAAACGGAACCAGCACCACCTATTATGTTCCCTTTGGAAACTGGTGGGCGAATTCCTGGACCCAGATGATTTATCCGTCATCTGCCATTTCAGAAACAGGTTCCATCACATCCATAGGATTTCAAGTCTCAAATGTGCCAACATCATCCTTGCAGTTCAGCGATTTTCATGTCTATATGGCTGTTTCCTCGGATTCTGTCCATTCGTCAACGTCTTCCTGGCTGCCCATGTCGGCACTTACGGAGGTGTTCACCGCTGTCAACATGCCGTTGCCTGCCGACACGGGTTGGATGACCATCGATTTGGATGAGCCGTTCCTGTATGATGGTTCTGAAAACCTGGTCATCGTAATCAGCAAGAAAATGTCCAGCTACACAAGTGCCTTGAAGTTCTACTACACTTCGGTCACGAATACCGTCCTGTACAGGGGCAGCGATTCAGACCAAAGTTACGCCAACCATCCTGGCACTGTGTCGGGTACCCGGAACAATTATCTCCCCAACCTACAGCTTACGCTTGCCCCAGTTGGGAGTGACTACTGCTATTCTGTGAAAAATCTCTCCGCCGCCGATGTGACCACTTCCGATGCCAATATCAACTGGTGGAGCAGCGAAAGTGCCATCAGCTATATTGTGCAATACAAGACGGCAGACCAGGCTTGGAGTGATGAGGATGTTTACACCAGTAACACAACTGATACCACTTTCTATTTGAACGGTTTGACGGCCGTCACCACGTATAATGTACGTGTGGCTGCCTTCTGCGGCAGTGATACAAGCGCGTGGAAAACGGTCACTTTTAGCACTCCGTGCGAGGCCACTTGGGATGTTCTGCCCTACGTGGAGGATTTCGAAGGCTATGCCACCTATTCCATCCCGGATTGCTGGACTCGTTTGCAGACTTACACCAGCGGCACCACCGTGTATCCATACGTCGCCAATGCTTCGGCTACCGCTCATAACGGCACAGGATATCTATACACTTATGGCGGTGACAATTTTGTGGCTTTGCCATGCTTTAGTGAATCCCTCAACAACCTGCGCCTCACGTTCTGGATGAAACCTAACGGCACGACTTCTGCCTACGGACATGTGGAAGTGGGTGTGATGTCCGATCTGAACAACGCCAACTCCTTCCAATCTGTGGCCTCGTGGTATGCCGACACCATCGGCTCCACCGCCTGGCAAAAGTATATGGTGGACTTCACGGATATAACTCCCTCTGACAGCGACCACATCGTGATTCGCCGTTACGTCAGCTCCACATACGCATGGTATTTCGACGATTTAAGTGTCGATTACATCCCATCTTGTGAAGCCCCCACGGAGTTGGCTTTCATGGGTGCCACGACCAACAGTGTGACGTTGAAGTGGAATCCCGGCGAGGAAAGTAACTTCAAGGTTTTCTACAAAGCTTTGGATGACGAGGATTACACCGAAGTGTCCGGTGTCTCCTTGGATGCGGACAGCACCTACACGCTGTCGAATCTGGAATCTTCCACCAATTATATTGTATATGTCTCTTCCGTGTGTTTCGATGGCAGTGTGATTGACGGTGACCCGATTGCCGTTGCCACCACCATGGAACCCGTTGAATTGCCCTATTCGACAGATTTCGGCGAGGAGTCAGATCAAGCGTGGTTGCTGAACAACGGAACCTGTATCAATTACTGGACAATGGGTGCAGTTACAGATACCGCCAATGCGTTGTATATCACCAATGACGGTACAAGCCCGGCATATACTGTCGGTTCAGCCATTTCAATGGTATCCGCTTCCAAGCTCTTCACCATCGGCACCGCCCCGCAGGTGAATATCAGCTTTGATGTGATGGTGGGTGGAGAGTCCTCTTTCGACTATATCAAGCTCTTCTTCTCCCCTGAGACCGAAACCTATCCGGCAAAAGCAGGAGTAGTCCCAACTTCTTCGGAATACGGCTATAACAGCTATTCCCAATACGCTTTCGATTTCTCTGACTATTTCTCCCAATCCACCTATACTTCTTCAAGCTCATATCCATACAGATTCAACTTGACGGGCGGCAATGTGGTACACATCGATGCCATTATGCCGAACCCGCATGAGAATCCTGACGAAAACTCCACTGCACAGGTGGTGTTTGTCTGGAGAAATGACAATAGTGGCGGTACGCAGCCCGGTGCCATTATCTCCAATGTTACGATAGATGTACCTTCTTGCTTCCGTCCCGAGAATCTCGTGGCCACGAACATCACCCCGCAATCGGCAGATTTGAGCTGGGACAGCGGCGATGCCAACAGCTGGACAGTGGAATACGGCACCCACGGTTTCACTTTGGGTACCGGCACTGTTGTTGACGTGACGGGCAATCCGGAAACCACACTCACGGGTCTTGCCGACAACACCGAATATGATGTCTATGTGAAGACCATTTGCGGTGATGAGGAGTCTCCTAACAAGATGATTTCTTTCACAACGCCTTGTTTGGGAATCACCACAGTGCCACAAATCTGGTCGTTCGATTCCAACCTTGTGGCGGGCACCTCTACCTATCCGCTGCCCGGATGTTGGAGCAGAATCTCCCCGTCAGGCACCACGGTGGGTTATCCTTACGCTTATAACTCCAGCACATACGCCCATAGCGGTACTCGCAGCCTCTATTTCTACAACTCTTATCCGCATGCATACGCCATCATGCCGTATATCGACCCAGCAGTCCTTGACATCCATCATCTGCAAGTCTCCTTCTTCGCACGGGCAAGCACAGCCAGTGCTTATCCCTCCTTGCAAGTGGGTGTGATGACCGATCCGACCGACACTTCCACGTTCACGGTGATGCAGACCTTCTCTTTGACCACCACTTATGACAGTGAGACGTTTGATGTGTCGTTCGCCGACTACGAGGGCAACGGCAGTTACATCGCATTCCGCAACGTCACCACCGGAACTGCTTCCAATTCCTTCTATGTGGATGATGTCACCCTCATGGAGATTCCGACCTGCAGCAAGGCCAAGAATCTCGCCGCAATTCCTGACATTCACGAGGCTGATTTGACCTGGACAGGAAGCGGCAGCTCCTTCGACCTCTACTACAAGGCTGCTTCTGACGCTAACTATACCACCATTCAAGGTGTGACCTTGACCGACGGCTACTATACGCTCACGGGTCTGACCGCTGCCACAGAGTACAGCTGGTACATTGTCACCAACTGCGACGATGCCACCACGTTCACCAGCAATATCGCTAACTTTGTGACCGCGTGCGAGGGCTTGACCACCGTTCCGCAATTCTGGAACTTTGACGATAACCTCACCGCTGGTACCTCTTCTTATCCGCTGCCTGCTTGCTGGAACAGAATTACCACCTCCACGACGACCACGCAGTATCCGTATTCTTACAACTCCAGCACGTATGCTATCAGCGGAACACGTTCCCTCTACTTCTATAACAGCTACCTCAACAGCCTTGCCATTCTGCCGGGCATTGATCCCGACATGTTGAACTTGACCGATCTGCAAATCTCTTTCTATGCCAGATTGTCCAGCGCGAATGAAAATGTCCGCCTGTTGGTGGGTGTGATGGATTCTCCGAGCGATGCCTCCTCCTTCACGGTTGTGGATACTATCGTTCTGACCAATGCCCACCCTGTGGATCCGTTCATTGTCACGTTTGACGAGTATGAAGGTTCCGGTACCTACGTGGCCTTCAAGAATGTCACGGTCACTGGTGCCACCGTTGCGAACAGTATCTACATTGACAACGTGACGTTAGAAGAGATACCTGTATGTGCCGCACCTACTGGTACCCAAATTTTCCCGGCCACTTATACTGCAAATGTATATTGGGAGAATATGGATCAATGGACATACAATATATACATAAAGGAAGAAGACGATACGGATTATACGGTTATGAGCAGTCTCACATTCGCCGATAGTGTTCTTACCTTGGAAGAATTGGAAGCATCAACCACCTATAACTTGTACATTGCCACGATTTGTGGCGACGGCACAGAGTCTGTCACCAATGTTTACACCTTCACCACACTATGCGTGCCTGAAATCGCTCCTTTCACGGAGAATTTTGACGCTGGCACCACTTTGCCGGAATGTTGGGAGAAACGTGCGGGTTTGGCTGACAACGTGTTCGCCGGGTCGGTTCCCGAGACAACTACATTGGGCTGGAACTTCTCCAATACGTATGTCTTCGGCGCACACCATCCGAAATTGAACATTTACGGTACAAGTTGTAAGTATTGGTTGATTTCTCCCGACATAGACATCAGTGCCCTGAACACACCTTCCTTGACGTTCAAGCTGGCTTTGACCGATTACGGCAATGCCAATCCTATTGAGAATCCCTCTTCCCAGGCTGATGACAAGTTCATGGTTATCATCTCCACCAACCATGGCGAGACTTGGAGTGAGGAGAATGCCACGGTTTGGAGCAATGCCACAGGTGCCGACCATGTCTATAATCAGATTTCCTACACAGGTGAAGAGGTTGTCATTGACCTGTCCGAATACGCAGGCGAGACCATCCGCATCGCTTTCTACGGCGAATCCACAGCCACGGGCGGCGACAACGACCTGCATATCGATGATGTGGTTGTAGGCGAAATGCCGTCCTGCAGTGCGCCTAACCAACTTGCCGTAAGCGACATCACGGATGCCACCGCCACCATCTCTTGGACGGAGAACGGAGATGCCACCTCATGGGTCGTGGAATATGGCGTTGAAGGCTTCACGCTCGGCACGGGCGACGTGGTGACGGTCACCGACACCTTTGTCACCCTTACGAGTCTCTTGGATGCAACTCACTATGACGTTTACGTGAAAGCTGTGTGTGGGGGTGGCTCTTATTCCAACCCCTGGATGACCACGTTCCTGACTTCCTGTCTGCCGATGTCCCTGCCTTACTCACAGAACTTTGATTCCTATGGCACGGGCAGCACCGCTGAATTTGTGGATTGCTGGAATCGTTTCAACAACTACAGCACCTCCACCAATTATCCGTATGTCTCCAGCAGCTATGCTGTGTCTGGAAATAACTCCCTCTATTTCTACAACACCTCCTCCACCTACAGTGTGGCCGTGCTTCCGATGATTGACCCGACGGTCAACCCCATCAACACCCTGCAGATATCCTTCAGCATGAGGACTTCCGCCACCACATCCAAGATGGTGATAGGTGCCATGACCAATCCTATGGATTTCAGCACGTTCACCCCGATAGATACCGTTGCCAACACTGCTACGAGTACTTTCGAGCCGTTTGAGGTTCCGCTTTCTTCTTATACGGGTAATGCCAGTTATGTGGCTTTGCGGCTGCTCAACACCGGTACTTCTTATTTGGCATACGTTGACGACATTTATTTGGAGACCATCCCGACTTGTTTGAGACCTACTGATTTGACGGTCACCGCTGCCACGGCAAATTCTCTCTCCGTGTCTTGGACTCCCGGTTCAAACGAAACTTCTTGGGATATCATCTATGGTACACTTGGCTTTGACCCTGCAACGGAAGGCACAACTATTCCGTCAGTAACCAGCAATCCATACACCATCACCGGTTTGACCGCCACCACTACTTACGAGATTTACGTGCGTGCCGTCTGTGGAGCCAATGATGTCAGCAACTGGAGCAACAGTCTGTTAGCCTCCACTGCTATGGTTGCCGCAGCCTTGCCTTACCAGACCGACTTCACCACTGACCAAAGCTGGCTGATGAACAACGGTGCCGCACCCAACTATTGGATGATGGGTACGCCTTCAGGTGCAACCGAAAGTGCATTGTTTGTTACAAACGACGGTAGTTCTGCTGCCTATACAATCACCTCGGCGGCCTCTGTGGCTATGGCTGAAAAGCTGTTTACTATGCCTGCTGACGACTCTGTCCATGTGGTATTTGATGTGCAAGTTGGAGGAGAGGGTGTTTCCACTCCGTATGACTATCTGAAAGTGTTCTTGGCACCCGCTACGGTTGAATTCACGCCTGCTGCCTCTTCAAGCAACACCCAGTCGTCGTACTCTTATTCGGAAAATGCTTTTGATTTCAGCGATTACATGTCACAAACGGGTGACACCACTCATCCTTACAAATTGAGTCTTACCCAAGGCAACACCCTCCATATTGACATGAACGTGGTCAATCCCGATCCGAACGGTTCCGCCAAGCTCGTATTCCTGTGGAGAAATGACGGTAGTTCTGGTACGCAGCCGGGTGCCATCATCCGCAACTTCTCCATAGAGGCGAACGGTTCCGGTCCTGTCATTACCGACCCGACTGTGACCACCACAGCTGCCACCGCTATCGGACAGACGACCGCTACGCTGAACGCCACCATCACGAATCCCGACAATGTGACCATCACGGCCAAGGGCTTCGAGTGGAAGGCCACCACGGGCGGCACCTACACGCAGATTGCCGGTGCCGGCACGGGCAACAACTTCTCTGCTAACCTTTCTGGTTTGACCGCCAACACGGGCTACACCTACAAGGCGTTCATCACCTTCAACGGTACAACGGTTTACGGCAACGAGATGACCTTCACGACCCTCGAACAGGGTACTGAGCCTTGCGACGTTCCTACCGGTCTCACCGCTGGTGATATCACAGGTGAAAGCATCGCTATCTCTTGGAACGCTGTTGACAATGTGGAAAGCTATAACATCCAGTATTGTCCGCAAGGTGGGACTATTTCGTCCGCGTCTTCCGCCACAAACAGCTACATTATCACGGGACTGAGCCAGAACACCACGTATCAGATCCAAGTGCAGGCCAACTGTGGCGACGGCAACCTCAGCGGCTGGTCCGAGTCCATAACGGTGACCACCACGGGCATCGATAACTACCTATCCAACAGCATCACCCTCTACCCGAACCCCGCCAATGACGTTGTCAATGTACAATGTACAATGAACAATGTACAATTGGAGGGTATCGAGATAATTGACGTTTATGGGAAGGTCGTCCGCACCATTGTAGGGGCGAATAATTATTCTCCCATCCGCATCAACGTCTCTGGTCTCGCTAACGGCATGTATTTCGTGCGCGTGACCACGGATGAGGGTGTGGTGACGAAGACGTTTGTGAAGAAATAGTTAGTAGTTAGCAGTTAGCAATTAAGGGCGGGGAGGGATCCTCGCCCTTTTTGGTTCGTCCAGCACGAACGTGTTCTAACGGGTGAAAGTCTCCAACGCGCCCTTATAGCGGGAAGCGTACAGCCGGAGGCAAGGGTGTCCGTCGCGAGGTGGAATCTGAAGGAAGTCGGCGGCAAAGCACTGGCCTGACGGACAGAAACTTGATATGAAGGCGTATGCCCGTGGGAGAGACTGCACAAGAAGTCAAAGCTCAATAGCTATACGGAACGGGTGGTGTAAATCATGCAGGTATAAGTGTGAAAGATTGTGTCCTTAATCGGGGAGATCTCACGGACGCGGCGGCGACCAGGAAACTCAAAGCTGCGGAGTAAAGCTTGCCGTGAGAAGTCAGCCGAGGTCATAGTACCCAAGGCACGAGTGCCTACTGGAAAGGACCGAACCGTGCAGCGGATTAGTAATTGATGGTTATGACTATCTAAGAGTCAGTTGCTCCTATATGGAGGCTACTTGCCGAAAGTATGACGGAATCAAGGGATAGGCAAGAGCGACGTTTGGTAGGAAGTAACCTAAGACAACAAGACGCACGCCTTCGGAGGTGTCAAAGCACGGAACCGCCGTATGCGGAACCGCTTGTACGGTGGTGAGAGAGGACAAGTGAACACGAAAAGAGGCGAACACCTCCGATTAGTGTTCACCTCCTACTCGATCCAATAAGTAATTACTTTTCTATTTTTTCACAAACTTGCCATGAAATCGCATGTTGTTTTGAGTGGCATGGATAAAATAAATGCCAGAAGAAAAATTAGAGATATTAAGGAACATGGGGAATTGAGCTGTTTGTGACCAGACGAGATTACCTCCTACGTCAAGAACCTCCACGGTACATGGTATGCAATAAGAAAGATTTTTGGCATGGAGTGTAATTTGTTGTTCGGCAGGATTAGGGAAGACATATAATTTGGATGTTTCAACAGTTGGAAGACAAGACGTTTCCGAGAATTGAATATGTTGGTACAGAAAATTTTGGATTATATTGAAGCAAGTGTCAAATTTGTCATCCAAAAGAATGTTCAGTCCCCAAATATAAAAGCAGTGTCCTTCTCCCTCAAACGGATGCAATTCATAATTATGGATTCCAAGGGTTGACAGATGATTGGCAATAGAATGAGAGCCATACATATACGGCATCAACAAAGCGGCAAGGGAAGAGTAGCAATAACCAGAGTCGAAAGGAACCACATTGTCATTAGTGCCATGGATCAGACAGAGTGGGACATATTCAGCGGAATCTATGACATGAACATCCATTACGCCTCCCCATTGAGCCAAAACACCTGCCACTTTAGGTGAAAATCCAGCATATTCATCATAGCCGGAACTATGGATGGATCCCAAATCCGGTGAAGCGAAAGTTTCATTAGGCCGTTCTTCCTCCGTCATGAAAACTTCGTGCAAGATGGCGATTGTGCCGGCGGAATTGCCTAAGAGAAAAATGTTGCTGGTGTCAACGCGATAGTCGGAAGCGAATGCTTTAAAAAAGCGGATGGCGGCACTCACATCCTGAGATGCCATATAGGCTGTACGGATAAGTGATGTTGCGCTGATGGAGGTGAGTGGCAGCAAACGATAGTCAATGGAGGCGACTGCATAACCATACTTGGCCAGTCGCTCTCCGTAGGCCTTCATATCCACATAATCGCGACTTCCTGCAACGAAGGCACCCCCAAAGACCGTGATGACCAACGGTCGGGCAGCTAACGTGTCGCCCGAAGGTTCATAGAAATCAAAATAAAGGGTTGATGGAGAAGAGGCTCCTTCCGCAGTGGCACTGCTGAAAGGAATACCAGAGGTGACCAACACATGGTCAAACACCGGCTGAGCATACCTTCCGTCTTGTGCCGACACCAAGCCTGCAAACAAAAGGAAAGTGGTAAAACAATTGATAACCAACAGTTTCATTGCTGAAGCATTTATGCTGCAAAGATAGTAAAAAGCTATTGCATATCTTTTGGATTTCTAATGTTATTTGCTATCAATCGAATGGTTGTCACCTTCAACCTGAAGGGTGCTATTGTAACCTTCAGGTATGCTTTCGGAAGATTTACCATATATCCAACTTAACCCCACAGTAAATTTAATTCCATAATCTGATGAATACCATGTATAAGTGGAGGCTTCTGGGGAAAAATACCCTGATTGTTTCCAAATGCAGTTAGCCATGATATCGTCAGGGTCTATTTCATCTTGATCTAAAAAGCGAATACGGTATTCCTTTCCAATTTCCAACGTGGTGTTCACATTATACCAAGTGACAGGAAAATCAGAAGAGCTGACATTGTTTTTTACAGGGATAGTGTAAAACGTTGAAGAATTTGTGCTGTTTTGGATTTGGAACTTAATGTCTGGATCCGCACCACTCAGGAGTCCTGTATCCCAAGAGCTGTTATCGGTGTCTAACATCGGGATTTTTTCCAATCGCAACCAGGTGATGGTGTAGGCTGTTGCGACAGGGTCCCATCCTCCACCTCCACAAAAAAACGTTACATAAAACGATTTTGTAGTAATGTCAGCACCTTTCTTATTGTATGCCTTTAGTGTCAAATCGTAGTATCCTTCGTAATAACACCTGAAAGAAGTAGAGACTGAATATCTGGTTTCGTTTGTGTTTGGACCAGTTAATCTCCACTCGATATTCTTATTTGATATTGAGAAATTTGTTTTGCTCTTAGCTAAAAGTCTAAAGATAATGGCAAGAAGCCAATACCGTTGACTAAAGATAGAATGCGGAGAGGATGAATGATAAAGGATAAAGGCGATGTTGAAAGAATGTTCTTCAGAATGTGATACTGAGTGTGAAGCGGATGCCGTTTTTGTCCCAGCCTTTGAGTCCTTTTGCGTAGGTGAGGCGGCGAACGTAGTCGATACGGAGCACTTCGAGGATGTTGTCAATGCCTGCGGTCAATTCCAGATATGGTGCTTTGCCCATCGGGTTGCAACCGTCGGGGAATAGGTACAGCCCAGGGGTGGTCGGTCCAGGAATGTTCTTAGGCGACAAGCCACCATAGATTCCGCTGAAGGAGACCACCTCGCGGAGGTTCAACCTGTTCCACAGCGGGATACGGTTGAAAATCAGCCCTCTCAGGTTGTAAGTGACGTATAGGGCGATGTATTTGTCCATGATAAACTCCATGGGTTTCATCAGGTTGAAACTGTTTGGGGTGAGAAACAACGATGGGTTGGTCGGCGGTATGTACAGCTCAGGGAACGGTACGGCATTCCAAACGATGCCGGCCTGCAGCGTGGCATCAATACGTCCAAAGGTGGAGAGCCAGAACCGCTTCTCCACAGAAAAATCTGTTTTGTTATAAACAAAGCGGCGGTCGAGGAGGCCGACTGTGTGTGTGAGGCTGAACACGGGCGCGTTCTTGGAGAGTTTGAAGAGGGCTTTCTCGCCCATCTGCTTGTTGTACGTTGGCTCGCCGGGCGCCCATCTCAGTTTCATACACCAGGCCATTGCTTTGAGGTCTTTCACGGGGGTGACTTTGCCATCACGGTTGATGCGCAAGTATGCCAGACTTCCCATTGCCTCATTGCTCTCATATTGCAGCCAAGTGTCCATACTCAGGCGACTCGGCCATTCGTTTTGGTAGCGTAGCCTCACTCGTTGCACATATTGTGCGGATAATTCTGAATTGTCGGTATTGAAGGACATCAGGATGTTGTCGCGATCCACGTAAGAATATGTCTGCCCGGGCAGTTCCATGTCATAGCTTGCGCTGAACGACAGGGCGTTTTTCGGCGATTCATTGAGGTGGCGGTTTTTCGGCACAAAGCTGTGGGTTAGTGTGAGGCTGTATTTCAGTCGGCGGTCGCGGCATCCGTATGCGAGATAGCCACTCGCGAACCATTGGTCGTGCATCCGGGCGGTGGTCATTCCTCCGAGGCGCAACCGCACTCCCTCCGCAGGGTTGTAGCTGATAAGGTCATACACAGGTCCGATGTCGAAACGGCTCTGTTTCCGGTCTTTGTTGGTGGCGATATAGCCCGTGCTGAGGATTTCCGCACTTTTCTCCAACACTTTGAAAGCCGGCAGTCGGCGCAGCTCCACCCCTAAGCTGTCCAAGAAGGATTCCTTGGCAGACAAAGGTACCGGCCGCATCTGTTTCCACCGTCTGCTCTTGTATTTCCGGACATCTGGGGAGACGATTTCCTCCACAGGCAGAACTCCCGATAGAGAGTCGGGTATGGTCGCATCCATGTCATAATCGTACCAATAGGTTGTCTGACGGGCGTATATCTGCCGTTTCCATCGTTTGAAAATTGAGAACTTGGCATGGGTTTGCGCAACCGAAGGCGCCCACAGCCCACTGTTATTCTTTGTAAATTCTTGTGCAACAGATAGCTGTGAAATATAGTTCAGGTTGATATTTTTCGGGATGGTGAGCAAATATTGTTTTACGGCGAAGGTGCTGTCGTTTACAATGTACATTCGCCCCGAGAATCCGTAGCTTCTGTTGATGACAGGTGTGAAGGTTAGCTCAACGCAGGGGATTTCGTCAATTACGACCGTGTCGGTAATATAAAAATGGTAAAATGTGGTCGCCACAGTGGATGAAAGTGGGCTGACGAACTTGTTGAGCATTAGGTCAATATCGTTTTGGAAGATGTTGACTTCGGAGAACATCGCATTCAGGTTGGCGTCAAGGCCCTCCATGTCGAGTACCTCATCGGCACCCTGCATCCGCCGGGCTCGCACGTAGGTGACCTCTCGGCGTGGCGACTTTTGGTGATAGAGGTCAGCCAGATTCTCCCGCAACGAGATGGTCAGCACGGGTACGGTGTCGAAGGAGAGTGTGTCGATGTATTTCTCCAGAAAGGATAAACTTCGGTTGAAACGGTTCTTTTGGAAGTTCATGTCAAACCGTCCAAAGGCGAGAACTAATTTCTGGTAACGGCTTGTTTTGTAGTGTTTTGCGGATTCTATGCGGTTGTCTTCCTTGTGCTTGATTACCTGTTTGGCTAATTCGACGGCAGGGTTTCCCTTGCGGACATATTTCTGCCGTTTCTTGGAGACCACAACCTCTTGCAATTTCTGGGCGGTGCTTATGAAAATGTCGCGTTGCCGTTCGTCGCGTGCGATATGCAGGGTGTCGGCTTTGTAGAAGGAGTAACGGACCACCAGAGAGTCGGAATGGGTAAAGGACAGCTTGTAGGTGCCTTCCGCATCCGAAAAGGTGCCGATGGCCGTGCCTAACCACTGCAGCCGCGCCATATAGACGGCTGCCGTGTCACCCGTTTCTGTAATCGTATAAACCCTTCCGGTTAGTGTTTGGGCGGTTGTGTCGCCAATCAGGAGCCTTAGGAAAAGCAGCCACGCCGACAGCCATACCGTCGTGTTCCACCTGCTCTTGTTGAAAGGAATACCCATTTTGCTCCTTTAGTGATGTTTGTAGAGACGCAAAATTTTGCGTCTCTACAACGTGATATTTTGCGTCTCTACAATACCCTCTCGAAATCCATCCTCCGTTTGATGATATCCACCGCCACAACGCGCACGCGCACGGGGTCGCCGAAACGGAGGTTCTTGCCGTGATGCAAACCCACCAACGTGTAGTTTTCTTCGTCAATGTAGTAGAAGTCGTCGTCGAAACTGCGCATCGGGATCATGCCCTCGCAGTGGGAATCCTTCAGCTCGGCATAGACGCCCCACTTGGAGATGCCCGACACCACCGCGTCGAACTCCTGCCCGATTTTGTCGGACAGGTACTCGGCCTGCTTGTACTTGATGGAGTTGCGCTCGGCCTCCATCGCCTGCCGCTCCATGTCGGAACAGTGCTTGCAGTAGTCTTCGTACTGCTCTTTGTTCACCGACGGCTCATGCGCCAAGTAGCGGTCTAACAATCTGTGTACCATCAAGTCAGGATAACGACGGATGGGCGAGGTAAAGTGGGTGTAGTAGGGGAACGCCAAGCCGTAGTGGCCGATGTTGTCGGTGGTATAGACGGCGCGAGCCATAATGCGGATGGAGAGCTTGCTCAGCATGTCGTAGTCGGGCTTGCCCTTCTCGCCCTCCAGCATTTTGTTCAGCGAGCTGCTGAAGGCCTTCGTGGAGGTGGTCTTCAGGTCGAAGCCCAACTTCTTGACGAAATTCTTGAAGATGCCCAATTTGTCCTCCAACGGTTTGTCGTGGACACGATAGACGAAGACGTTCGTGGGCTGTGTGGCCGTGCGTTTCTTGCCAATTTTCTCGGCCACGCGCTTGTTGGCTAACAGCATGAACTCCTCGATGAGCCAGTTGGCCTCTTTCTGCTCTTTGAGATAGACGCCGATGGGCTTGCCGTTCTCGTCGAGCTTGAACTTGACCTCCTCGGTTTCGAAGCTGATGGCGTTGTTGTCGAAACGTTGCTTGCGCATCACCTGTGCGAGTTTGTGCAGTTGCAGGATGGCCTCGCTGAGGTCGCCCTCGCCCGTCTCAATGATTTGCTGCGCCTGCTCGTAGTCGAAGCGGCGGTTGGAGCGGATGACCGTGTGGCCGAACCACTCCTTGTGGACTTTGGCCTTGTCGTCGAGGTCGAAGACGGCACTGTAGCAGAGTTTGTCCTCGTCGGGACGCAGCGAGCAGAGGTTGTTGGAGAGTGCTTCGGGAAGCATCGGGATGGTGCGATCAACGAGATACACGGAGGTGCCTCGGCTGTAGGCCTCCGCGTCGATGCCGCTGCCGGGTTTCACGTAGTAGGAGACGTCGGCGATGTGGATGCCCACGCGGTAGAGACCGCTCTCAAGCACCTCGAAGGAGAGGGCGTCGTCGAAGTCCTTGGCGTCGGCGGGGTCGATGGTGAAGGTGGTCACGTCGCGGAAGTCGCGGCGGCGCAGAATCTCCTTTTCAGGGATTTCCGTGGGAATCGCTTCGGCCTCCAGCTCGACGGCTTTCGGGAAGGAGACAGGGAAGTCGCTCTCGGCGAGGATGCTGAGCATCTCCACGTCGTTGTTGCCGGGCTTGCCGAGCACGTTGAGGACTTCGCCGATGGGATTGCGGTGGTTGCCCGACCAGTCGAGGATGCGCACCACCACCTTGTCGCCGGTCTTGGCTTTGCGCAGGTTCTTGCCGGGGATGATGACATCGCGGCGCAGAATCGTGTTGTCGGGCACGAAGAAGGCGATGCCTTGCTTGATGTGGATGGTGCCGACGAGCTGTCGTTTGCTGCGCTGCACGACCTCGACCACCTGACCTTCAAGGCGTTTGCCTTTGCGGGCGGGGAAGAGGACCACCTTCACGAGGTCGCCGTTGAGGGCGTTGCCGAGGTTGCCGTCCGCCACGAAGATGTCGTCGACGGTGGATTCGTCGGGCGTGTCGTCCTGCTTGCCCTGCGGGATGACGAAGGCCATGCCGCTGCGTTTCTGCTCCACGCGGCCGATGATGTAGTGCTTGCCGGTGGTCTTGGTGTCCTGGAACTTGCTGTTCAGCTTGTACTTGCCGCGGCCGGCCTTCAGCACGACCTTGGCGTTGACGAGCTTCTCCAACTCTTTCATGACTTCCGCGCGGCCTTTCTTGTCGAAGATCTTGATTTTGGCTGCTATCTGTTTGTGATTCAGCTTCTCTGTGCTGTTTGAAAGCACTTCTATGATTTGCTTGCTTAATTCTTTCATTTTTGTAAGGTTTAAGGTTTAATGGATTAAGAGTTTAAGGTTTAAAGGTTAGTGGGTTAGATGTGTGGAGGATGTCTTTTACTTCTCGGATGATTTGCAGGCACCGTTCGCGACTCATCTTGGTGTTCATGCCGACGGAAATCATGTCTTCGTCCGATGGCAATCCTTTGAAATTAACAGATGTGGCATGTTCTCCAAGTGTCTCGTTGTACGTCAGATCGTATGCCGGAGACAATTCCCAATGTCCGTCGCGATAGATGAAGCTGAAATTGCGGGCGTGGTCATCGTAGTTGTGGGCGTAATGGTTGAAAACCATCCTTCGGAATTGTTGTTCCACAGCCGCAGGCGATTGCGTGAGGTAGCCTGTGAGCTGCAAGAGCGTGTAGTAATCCATTTTGGGTGGGGAGATGGGTTCGTTGAGCAGTCCACTGGCAGTGGCCACATGCAGCCGTTTGCCGTTTTCATCAATATCGAACCGTTTCGTGGCGAAATACTTTCCTTCCATCAATCGGAACTCAGGCACGTCAATGCCAGCACGTTTTGCAACCTCATTGTAGCGGTATTCCATTTGCCCGATGTCCTGCGGGTCATAGATATGCCGGAATTTGACGAGCCAGTGCCTATCCGCGTCATGGTAAACACATTTTGGGCGGACACCCCCGGAATTGCCGCTGTTCATCAACAGCAGACCTGCGTTCTCGTCTTTTTTCTCCGAAAGCACCTCCAACGCCATAGTTTGCATCTCATCAAGCGTGACAGACGAATCCATTTTCATCAGCCTGTTTTCGGGGATGTAACACAGTGCTCCCATCCCGGAACTTCCTACAATACTCAGTCGTTGGATAGGTGTAAGATTCTGATAATCAATCCCATTACGACGCAAAACCTTGTGCAAAAGATAGTCGCCATAACCTCCTGGAAGACTGTCTTCGAAGATGCCGAAGTTACCGTTAAAGGGTCGGTAGTCTGCGGTGAAAAGTCCCGTTTTCAAGGGCAAATGTAACGGTGATATAGAAAAACCGTCGCGAAGCCATTCCCGGTCGTACTCGAACTGGCAACACGAATGGGTGCCCATGGAAAGTGTTCCCACGTTGTGCCCATGGTACATCACACGTACATATTGCATATCTCTTATCATACGCCGCGTTTTCTGGTTTTGTTCTTGTTTATTTCCAGCAGTTCCTCCATCGTGTCATATTTCGGCTCGGCAAGGAGCTGCATCATCTCTTCGGAGTACCCGAGGGCCTTTGCCAACCGGACGTAGGACTCCAACGAAATGGCATGTTTCAGTTCAAACCGTTGGATAGTGGAGGCCGGAACACCGCTCATTGTCGCCAAACTCTTGGTGGATAGCTTTTTCTCCAAACGACGGGCACGGAGATTCACTGCCAACTGTTGCATGGTTTGCGACAAAGGGTACGGGTCAAATACATATTCGTTACGCATATAATACTATGTGTAAAAAGATATTTCGTTGTTTTACGCAGCATATATTATGCGTAAAATTTTCGGCAAAGATACAAAAAATTCTAATTTAGTAATTGCGTCAAACATTATAAATCGACAACATCCCCTGATAATCATTCAGCATTCAACATTCATAATTCTACATTTTTCATAGTTGGCGCATATCCGTAATTTGTGTACCTTTGCCGCCGATATGCACACTGAACTGCAAATGGATTCACGATTGCCTTCTTCTTCCGGCGAAATCACCTCTTCATTCGAGAATATCTCGGACGTGTTCACCGCGTATGCGGAAATCCCGTCGGGTGGGTTCAACCGCTTGTATAAGGCGAAGCGGTACGGAAAGTGGTTTGTGCTGAAGGGGCTGAAGCCGGAATTTCAGAGAAAAGCTGTCTATAACGAGCTGCTGACCAAAGAGTTTGAGTTGGGGGTGCAGATGGACCATCCCAATATCGCGCATACGTTCAGCTTTGAGACTGACCCTGTTGCCGGGCCGTGCATCGTGATGGAGTATGTGGATGGATGTACGCTCAAGGAGTTCCTCGCACAGAGTCCATCTCGGGCCGTACGGATGAAGGTTGCGAAGGAGATACTATCGGCAATGTCCTACTTCCATGGCAAACAGATTATCCATCGCGATCTGAAGCCCGACAACATCTTGATCACGCACAACGGACACAACGTGAAAATTATCGATTTTGGGTTGGCGGACACCGATTACCACGGCATTCTGAAGCAGCCGGCGGGGTCTGACAAGTACGCGGCGCCCGAGCAGAAGAGCGGCGGCGTGCCGTTGGACTGTCGTGCCGACCTCTATGCTTTCGGGGTGATTCTACGGCAGCTTTTTCCCCATGGTTACCGAGGAGTGGTACGCAAGTGTACACAACCCGACCGAGAGAAGCGCTTCGGCAATGCGGAGGAGATTCTGCGGTGGATGCAGCAGCAACTGCGGTTGGTTCCGCTCCTTGTTGTACTGGCGGTTTTGATCTGCGGCGGGATAGGGACGTGGGTGCTGCAGCCAAAAACACAAGAAAGTTCGGAAGAAGGACAATCCGTTGAGGTTGAGGAGGCATCAATGGAAGAAGAATCCTCCAGCGTGGTTGAGGAAAAGGATGAGATACCGTTGCCATCGCCCGTTCAGGAGGTGTCAAATCATGCGGATTCGCCTTCCAAAGAGGAGAGTGTTTCTTCGGGAAAGCCAGATAGCCAGCAGATTCCGGCAGAAGTGGAGAAGCGGGTGGAACAGGCCGTAGATACGCTTTTCCGTTCGTTTTGGGAATGGAACAAGGCGGCGGAAGCTCGCGGGCTGTCACCGGTTGACAAGTTGGCGGAATACACTCAGTCCGACTTCTTCAAGAATAATTACGAAATCCGGGAACGGCACCGCGAGGCCGTAGTCAACGACATATTGCGGCGTTACCCGCAGTGCGAGCCCAATCGGGAGTCTTTGGTCATGTATTACAATCATACGTTTGTGAAGAAGATGGTGGCGGTGAACAACGTGGTGAGGGAGTGGCAGCGGGATAGCCGGTGATACCGGATGTTTAATCGCGGAGGCAGCGGACGGAATAGCCGTAGTACCGGAAGGTGTTATTTCTGTACATGTTCACGTTTCCAGAGGTTAAGCCTCGAACCCAAGCATTGGTTGCCGTGCTTTCTGTGGAAGACCAGAAACCGGTGTTATCGCCCAAACCCTGGAATGATCCATCGTAGAGGTAGTTGCCTGCTGGAATGGCGGAAAACCCCGAAACGTTGTTCGTATGTAGGATCTGGTTTCCAGGACTGCACACATCATAATTGCTGTTAGGTCTCCATCCTTCAATAGAGGCTAATGCTTTGGCTATATGGTTCGTATCCTCGCCACACACATAGTAGCTTTGGTTACTCATATATGAGGCCAAATCCGCCCACTCTGCATCGCTCGGCAGATGCCAACCCGTAGGACAAGCAGCCATGGCCGCTGGCCAGTTATACAAATACCCCCGCGTCTCCAATGGGAGGGGGTGGCTACTATAATCATAGTAATATGGTGAGGATAAACTCATACCAGAAGCAATGCCGTTGGGGATGGTCGTGCCATTGGGAAAGTGTGTTGTGCGCAAATTTTCCCGCATCCAACATTGATTGCCAATTTGCATTGTGTTATAGAGGTTGCCTTCATAGTCTGTCACTGAGAGGGTGCCGGGGCAGGGTTCTGAGTAACCTGGTGTGAGGTTTTTCGTTGTGAAGACCGCCTCCGCACCGTAAGCCGTTCCTGCGCTGTTGGTGGAGTAAGCCCGTACATAGTAAGTGGTGCTGGACGACAGCCCCGAGAGGAAGCTATAGAAACTCCCTATACCGCTGCTGTCGGTAGTGTGGCTGTCGTTTATTGTAGGATGTTGAGAAGTGCTCCAGCAGACACCTCGGGCGGAGACATTCTCGCCTCCGCCAAAGAGGACATCACCTCCGCATATTGCTGTTGTCGCCGTAATGCCAATCACCGATCCCGTTGTAATGAGAGGAAGAGTAATTGTATCCCGGAGGCAGCGGACGGAAGCGAAGTCGAACTTTACCACGCCTCCGTTGCAGTATGAAGTTTCAGAATCCCACCAAAGCAGATCGAAAGATCGGCCAGCACTAAAGTCAGCCTCCGTAGAAGACCAGAAGGCGGTGAAACGGCCAGCGAGGTAGAACGGAAAATCTTCGAAAAAACCCGCAGGAACAGCGGAAAAGCCCGTGGCATTGTTCGAACTTGGGTTGTTGCCCACAGCACAGTTATCGGAGCTCGTTATCCATCCTTCTGTGGAGGCCAAGGCCTTGGCAATATAGCTACTGTTGCCATCGCAGGTGTATTCGATCAGGCTGCCCACATAGTCTGCCAATCCTATCCATTCCACTCTATTCGGCAAATGCCAGCCTGCTGGGCAAATGCCACGTCGGTGACTCGTGAAACTCACCGATACATAATCATCCCACCCGCCGGCTACCTCCGTTTCCCCGAATGCTGTATTGAACGTATCCACTGCCGCGTTCCAGTTGTACAACACTCCGTAGTTCATAGGCGCATACATGGCTGAATCGTAGTTGTACCAACAAGCCTTTTTGCCTGTGATTGTACTGAAATAATCGGTGTTCGTGATAAGGTACGTACCTGTACTCGGCGAGGTAGTCGTTCGCAGGTTTTCTTTCATCCAGCACTGGTTGCCGATTCGCACGGTATTATAGACGTTTCCTTCGTGGTCAGTCACTGTGGGGGTGTTGGGGCAAGGTTGTGCATCACCTTCGGGGATGATTATTTCTTCCGTGGTGAAACTCATTTCGCTTCCGTATGCCGTTCCAGCATTGTTGGTGGCGTAGGCACGCACATAATAGGTGGTGTTAGAGGACAGCCCTGTGAGGGTGCTTGAGAAAACACCCAAGCCGGTACCGTTGGTGGTGTAATTGTCGTTGGTGGTGGGGTTATGAGAAGTGCTCCAGCAGACACCGCGCGCGGTCACAATCAAACCGCCTGTGCCGGTTACTTGTCCGCCACAGGTGGCAGTAGTGAAAGTGATGTTGGTTACACTACTGGTTGATACCTCTGGTAGATTTGCCAATGCAGTGAAAAAAGTTTCCTGTCCGTAAGCAGTACCCGCGCTGTTGGTGGCATACGCCCGCACATAATAGGTGGTTCCAGCGGTCAACCCTGTGATGTTACTGGAGAAATATCCAGTGCCGGTACCTTCTTCGGTGTGACTGTCGTTCAGCATGGGATTCTGGGAGGTGCTCCAGCAGATGCCCCTTGCCGTAACGATGTCGCCCCCATCCGAAATCACATTGCCTCCACAAGTGGCAGAGGAAGCGGTGATGTTGGTTATATTGCCGGTTGACACTTCCGGAAGATTTGTCAATGTGGTGAAAGAAGTCTGTTGCCCGTATGCCGTTCCTATACTGTTGGTGGCGTAGGCACGCACATAGTAGGAGGTGTTGGGCGACAGTTCTGTGAGGATGCTTGAGAAAACGCCCGTGCCGGTGCCGTCATTGGTGTAGTTGTCGTTTATCGTGGGGTTCTGCAAAGTGCTCCAGCAAATACCACGAGAGGTTACATCCGCTCCGCCGTCAGCGGTAACCTCACCGCCGCAGGTGGCAGAGTGGGACGTGATATTCTCTACCGCAAAGGTTTGTACCACAGGGGGCTCCGATTCTGTGTCAAAAAAGCGCATGTCACCGAAAGTGAATCCTAACGCTGTTTGGGCATAGGCACGGTAATAATAGCGGGTGGCATTTTGCAAGTCATGGGCTTCGTAGTGGAAATTCTCGCTGTCGGCAGTTGCTATGAGTTGAACCATCCCCGTTAGCTGTTCATTGTCAGCGAGCTGAAAGCCCCTCTCCGTAACCGGATATTCGGCATTCTCAATCACAGAGCCGTTTAGCCAGGCTTCTGTAGAGAGGATGTTAGAGGCAGCTTCTGTAGTCACTATCGGCAACGGCAGTGTGAAAGTCAACGGAAGCAACTCAGAGTTATATTGTTCTTTCGTTTCGGTCGCACTGGTGAATTCTGCATCCGCTATGTGGGCATGACCGATGTAAGACATGATGTCGCCGTAGTTGAACGGCAGGTTGGTGTTGCCCTTGGCGTTGTCATCCGACTTTGCCATGGGAGAAGTCTCCCCTTTGCCGAGGTATTCAAGGCGGTTCTGTCCGGCGCGGCCCGCATTGACCATCTTGATCTGGATGGTGCCGCCGTCAGTCCGGGCGTTGAGCAGGTAGGTCTGCGGTGACGCTAACCAGGAGCGGAATCTGTGGCTTCCCGGATCTAAAGAACCTGAGTAGGTGGCCGTTACGATGCCGTTCAGGTCGCAGATTTCGAGCAGTACCGCTGAAGCTTCCGGCAGGTAGAGCACAAAGTCGGTCACCCCGTCAAAAGGGTTCGGCACATTCTGGAAAAGCCGCACGCCGTCACTGAGCTGTTCGATTTCTTCAATGCCGGTTTGCCCGATGAAGAGAGTAGTGTCGGGATAGTAGAGCATCTCCTGCCAATGCCGGGTGACGTTTTCCACGGTGACGGTGCTCAACGGAACGTACTGCCCGTATTGGTTCTGACCGGTGAATTGCAGGGTGACGGGGTCTTGGGCGTGACTGGTGAAAATGGTGGCCAGTAATATGGCTAAAATGGCAATAAGTGATACTGTATGCTTCATTTTTTATTCGATTAAAACCTTAGCCGTTGCTCGTAGGGTTCGGAAAAGGCGTTACATTTATATAAGTACTGCAACATGTCATCGGTGGTTCGACCATAGAGCGATGCGGTGAAACGATGTAGCATATCCATTACTTTCAGGTAGGCAGACGGCTCTTTTTGACGACTTAACTTCCTTAAAGCGAGCAAATAATCCTCCCGACAGACTGTAGGAACGATGATTTTCGCCTCTCCCGCGTGGAAAAGCTCCGCGTTCATCATCATCCGTGCCACCCTGCCGTTGCCGTCGTCAAAGGGATGGGTCTCACTGATGAGAAACATCATATAGACAGCTCTTGCCATCGGAGAGGAAAGGGCTGCATAATAGCTGAATCCCACGTCCAACGTGCCGGGAACTAACTTGTAATCAACAAACTCTGTATTGCCTGCCCGGTTGTTTCGTTCCTTGAACTGTCCGGGATGCAAGTCGGGCCTTCCCGACAGCAGGATGGCATGGCGGCGTTGGAGAATATCCTTTAGATCTTGGATGGACTCGGGGCATTGCTGCATCTCACTGCGGTTGGAAACCACATTGAATGTCCCTAAAATGTCATGGGAGTCTTCAGAACGATGGGCTGCTGGCAGACCAGTCTCCACAATTCTCCGGGCTTCGTCCACCTCGAACTCTGTTCCTTCAATATAATTCGAGAAATAACTCTCGTAAAATGCAATATTCCGGTACTCCAATTCGGAGGAGACCACCGGATATGAAAGAAAATGATGGCTTTGCAGGACATCGAACAGTGTCTCAAAGAGATCCTTCCGATTCTCGTCGTAAGGCGCCCCAGCTGCCATAGCCCTGACTGCAGCAGATGACAGAATATCTGCGGAATGGGTGGCCAAAATGGCCGAAATCAAAACGTTGATCCGTTTGAATTCCCGATCCATTCCGAGACGTTGGGCCGTTGCACGTAATTGGTCCCGATAATCGTTTAGCGCATTCTCACCGCCGGCAATCATCACACTTCCCAATTTCTTTTCCACAACTTCCTGCGGCAGAATCTTGGAACATTCCCCTTCTTTCTTGGTTTGCTGCATGTTTTCCAACATCCATCTGTATTCACTGGCAATGAACATGTTGCCGTATTTCATGTCCTTTTTGTCCGGGGCAGGGCCTTTGAGAATATGGACGGTCACCCCAGGCAAATCCTTGACGTTCCGGTTGGAATTTCCGGTCAGGAAAAAGTCACCGGAAGGGGTGATGCGCATTTCGTGGGCGCTTCGATGGCTTATGACAGTTCTGGGAAATCGCCACGTCAGAATATGGAGTATGTTGCGACGGACAATGCTCTCCGGACTGTCCACGAGGTTGGAAGAATAGATTTTAGGGGCTATTTTCCGCAATTTTCCCTCTGAAAGCAATCGGGAAATAGTCCTCGACACCTCTGGATTCGAAGATGCGAACACAATTTCTCTATTCAAGTCAATATTAACCATACAAATTTTCGCGAATGAAACGTGCAAAAATACAAATTTTCGCGAATAAAAATGGGGAATATACAAATTTTCGCAAAAAAACGGTCTTGCGGTGTACCAGCTCCAAAAAGTGGACACGAAAAATATTATTGGTGATTAATGTT
>CAMJPH010000013.1 GCA_946407715.1 uncultured Bacteroidales bacterium
CAGAAATGTTAATAACTTTTGATAAAATATGCTTGGTTTTAACCTATAATGCGGACAGCCCGACGGCGCGGCGGCTTTGTAAAGGTTATGGGTTATAGGATATAGAATATAGAACGGGGTTCGCTGCGGTGGCAGGTGAAGGTTCGCCGCCGCGCCGGAACGCCCAAAGAATAAACTTAACAGTTAATTGTAAAAAAACGCTCTGTAAAAAATATTTTATCATTTCAATGAACGGTGTTGAAAAATATGTATTTTTGCCGCGTTTATTTTTTGACTCATTAATACTTGAAGAATGGAAGAAGCGATAAGCAACAATCCCATCGAAGAGGCCCAGAGATACGTGGCCAATGCGGAAGAAATCATACAGAAGTCGAAGTATGATCCGGAGACTAAATCGTACAGGGATAAAAAGTATGTCCGGATTGCGGGAGACACATTGTGGAAGGGCTGTCTCATCGCTCTTGACGCCGTGTTTAATGTTCGCAAGGGAAAAGGACGCCTTTCGATAAAAAAATACCAGGAGGCTGTCGCGAAAAGAGATGGTAAGTTACTGAAGTTCTTGAATCTCGGCTATGAGACCATGCACCTTGTAATGGGTTACGACGGCAACAGGGACAAGAAAGTCTGTGACGCAGGCTTCGAAAGGGCCAACGCTATCATCGACAATTGCGCGATGCTGATGCCGAAGGTTGTGTGCGCGTGACGATGACACGCTGAGGGGCGATGAATGGTGCAATTGCTGGTCGTGTCGGCTCGCCCAAATAAAAAAAATCGGAGCGGTTGCCCTGGCTTGTCTGTTCACATCTGTTTGTGTGTATTTGAAATTTGTGTACCTTTGCACCCCGAAAAGCAAGAATTATAAACAACCGCAATATGCAAGAAACCAAACATGTGCGTCCTTCGTGGGACGAGTATTTCATGGAAATCGCCGACACGGTGAGCAAACGCGCCACGTGCGACCGCGGGCGCAGCGGCTGCGTGGTGGTACGCGACCGCCAGATTTTGGTCACCGGTTACGTGGGAGCCCCCAAAGGGCTTCCGCACTGCGACGAGGTGGGTCACCAACTCAAACAGATGGTGCATGAGGACGGCACCGTCACCCAGCATTGTGTGCGCACCGTCCACGCCGAGCAGAATGCCATCTGCCAGGCCGCCAAGTTAGGCATTTCCCTCAACGGGGCCACGCTCTACTGCCGGATGACACCTTGCCGCACTTGCGCCATGCTCATCATCAACTGCGGCATCACCCGCGTGGTCTGTGCCAACAAATACCACGCCGGCGCCGAATCCGAAGAGATGTTCCGCCAGGCCGGTGTCCAACTCGATTTCTTTTCCGAAGAAGTCGTGAAGTACGACAAACAGTGATGAGACGTAAGATGTAAGACTTAAGACTTTGGGTTTCAAGCGAAATCACCTCAATTATTAGCTCGTGATGTCTATTGATGTGATTGTTAAGAATAATTCAGACAGACCAAGAAATCGCTTAAGTAAAAAAGTGCCACATCATCAATCACAAACGTAGTATCCCCAAGTCTCAAGTCTCAAGTCTCAAGTCTCAAGTCTCAAGTCTTAAGTCTTAAGTCTTAAGTCTTAAGTCCCATACCATCCCCGTAAAGAACATATATTCCTAAAAGCTTCAATAACCAATAACCATTACAAAAAATGAGCACTTTCCTTTGGGAATCCATCGCATTCGGCCCGATACACAGCAGGCGACTGGGCCAGTCCTTAGGCATCAACCTTATGCCTGTGGATGAGAAAATCTGCACGTTCAACTGCCTCTACTGCGAGTGCGGCTGGACACTCGAAAAAAACCTTAACGCCCGTGAACCCTATCCGTTGGAGGTGGTCATGGAGGCAATAGTGCGCAAGCTGATTGACTGTCGGGAGCATGACACTCCGATTGACAGCATAACTTTTTCCGGCAACGGCGAACCGACCCTCTATCCCAGATTCGACCAGGTGATAGACAGACTGTTAGTGTTGCGCGACAAGTACTATCCCGATGCGGTGATTACCTGCCTGTCGAACGCCACGCAACTCTACCGTCCGGAGATCATCACTGCCTTGCAGCGCATTGAGAATCCCATGTTGAAACTGGATGCGGGTACGCAGGCGATGCTTGACACGATAAACGCGCCGATCGTGCCAGTCGATATCGAACAGGTCACTGAGCAGTTGTGCAGTTTCAACGGCAATCTCATCGTCCAGACGATGTTCCTCAGCGGCGAGCAGGAGGGTAGGTCATTCGACAATTCCGTTGACCCCGAATGGTCGCAGTGGCTGGCGCGCATCCGTCGCATCCGCCCGAAACGTATCGTCATCTACTCCCTCGACCGCGAAACCCCCGCCATGCAGCTCCATAAATTCGACAAACCCTATTTAGACCGCATTGCGGAAAAACTGCATACTGAGGGTTTCCAAGCTTTTAGCTATTAGTCAATGTCACTTTATAGTCATAGAATAAGCCCATGATATAGTCTAAGTCATAGTCTAAGTCATAGTCTAAGTCTAAGTCACAGTCCCAGATGCCGCCGCTGTAATTATGAATTAAGAAAGATGCATTATGAAAAAAATGTTATCTTTGCCGCCGTATTTTAGAAAAATTGTGCATTATGAAAAAATATTTAATTCCTTTGTTATTGGTGGCTTTTTTGGTTACAGTTTTCATCTCCTGCAAGCCCGATGAAGAAATCTACAACCCTAAATGCAAGATCAGCAAAATCTGGTATCGCAGCGATGTGGGTTATCCCAACGAAATCTATGTCTATGATGAAAAAGGAAAAGAACTCCAGAAAATTATTGTAGATAGTATCTATTCGTTCGATTTTTCCTACAACAAGGACAAAACAGTCAGCAAAATCGTGCATGTTGGCGAGGACTACACCGAAACCGTTGATTTGCAGTGGACTGACCAGTTGGTGGACAAGATGACCTATACCATTGACGGCGCAGTGCGTTTGGAATACACTTTCCATCGTAATAATGACAAAAAAGACAAGGCTTTCGGCCGCATCGAGTACATAGATGAAATGTATGACCTCGATTTTTACGATCAGTATTTCTGGAAGGGCAAACAGCATCCGCTGTACGATAAAGTGTTTGGCAACTATGAGGAAATTTCTGAAATCGCCGCAAAGGCGGATTCCAAGGATTTGGTGATGTATTCCGTGAAACGTTTCACCTACGATCCCGGTGACAAGGAGAAATACGAAAATATTTCCATGTATGTGGAAGAATTTCCTATCGCGCAAAAGGTGGTCACCCACACTTACCAGTATGATCTTAATTCGTACAACCCTTTCTATGGCCTTCCGTTTGCATACGCTGATATGGCCGGTTATTATTTGAATCTCAAAACATCCGAACATATTGAAACGGAGGTGGCAGGTAACCTGTCAAAAGTCGAGGACATCATCTATAGATACGATGGTATGCATTATATGAACGACAAAGGGTATCCGCGTCAGTTCGTGACTGTTTCTTCAGATAATAATATCCCCATCCATACATATATTCTTTACAAGAAATAAGCTCCAGTGATTGGCATGAAATTCCACCAGGCGGGGAAGCTGATAATCTTTGTCAGCATTGTCACCATTGTGTTGACGTCGTTGTGCTATGTCTTGTTGTTAGCGAATTTGTGGTGGGTGAATGTCATTTTCTTCACGATTATGCTTGTCTTGGGCGTGCTGATTGTGCGCTTTTTCCGCGTGCCGACCCGGGTCATCAACAAGGTCGATGACGGGGTGCTTTCGCCCGCCGACGGCACCATTGTTTATGTGGGCACCGCTTTCGAACATGAGTATTTCAAAGATGAACGGCTGAAAGTCTCTGTTTTCATGTCCATCAACAACGTGCATGTGAACAGCTATCCCATTTCGGGAGAGGTTTCCTACACGGCTTATCATCCGGGAAAATATGCGTTAGCCAAGTTGCCGAAGTCGTCGGTGGACAACGAGCACAACACGATAGTTGTCCGTAATGATGATACGGAAGTCCTTTTCCGCCAGATCGCGGGTTTTGTGGCGCGCCGCATCATCAGCTACCCCGAAGTCGGCGACCATGTGGAACAGGGAGAGGAAGTCGGCATGATCAAATTCGGCTCCCGCGTGGATGTGTTCCTCCCAAAGAACGCTACCATAGCCGTCAGCAAGGGCGACAAGGTGGTGTCGAAGAAGACCGTGCTGGCGTATTATTAATGTACAATGTTCAATGTACATTGTAGAATGAAGAATGTAGAATAATGGTTGTTAAAACATCAAATATAAAGATATTATTCCTTGAGCGGCCTCGAAGAGGCAAGACGCACGAAGTGCAAGTAACCTCACATCAGCGAAGCGCAGTGTGGGGTATGTCTCGTAAGAACGATGGCGCAATGCTCCAATAATCGTAAATCGTAAATCGCAAACCGTGAAACTCTCCGTTATCATCGTCAACTACAACGTTTCGGCGTTCTTGGAGCAGGCGCTCGCGTCTGCGGTGAAGGCTATGCGTGGTATAGATGGGGAGATATTCGTGGTGGACAACCATTCCGTTGATAACTCTGTCGCGATGGTGAAAATGAAATTCCCGCAGGTGAAGCTGATTGAGAATCAAGAGAATGTGGGTTTCGCGAAAGCCAATAACCAAGCTATACGAATCTCTTCGGGAGAATACGTCCTGCTGCTTAATCCGGATACGTTGGTAGAGGAGGACACGTTTGAGAAATGTCTTCGGTTTATGGACGAGACACCGGATTGTGGCGGCCTTGGTGTGAAGATGGTGGATGGTCAGGGACGCTTCCTGCCAGAATCCAAACGCGGGATTCCCTATCCGAAATCCTCGTTCTACAAGCTTTTTGGCCTGTCGAAGCTTTTCCCGAAATCAAAGAAATTCGGTGCGTACCACGCGACCTACATCGGTGAGGACGAGACCCACGACGTGGAAGTGCTTTCCGGTGCGTTCATGATGATGCGCAAATCCGTGCTGGACCATGTCGGCTTGCTGGATGAAGATTATTTTATGTATGGGGAGGATATTGACTTGTCATACAGGATATTAAAGGGAGGCTATAAGAACTACTATTTTCCACAAACCCGCATCATCCATTACAAAGGAGAAAGCACCAAAAAGGGAAGCCTGAACTATGTTTATGTCTTTTACAAGGCGATGCAGATTTTTGCGAAGAAACATTTTTCGGCCAATAATGCCAAGATTTTCAATGTCGCCATTGATGCGGCGATATGGTTTCGGGCGGCATTGGCGGCCTTAAAGCGTATTGTAAGTCGCATTCTTTTGCCTGTGTTGGATTTCATACTCATTTACGCTGGATTGTTCGCACTTTCCAAATATTGGGAGCATACAGTGTTGCTGCAACGTAATTCTTCCTTCTCCGATTTTTATTTCAATATGGTGTTGCCGGGTTATGCTTTGTTGTGGCTGACTTCTGTTTGGATCAGTGGGGGATACCGGAAGCCGGTGAAGCGTACGTTGCTCAACCGCGGTATAGTGGCGGGTACCGTTGTCATTTTGCTGATTTATGCGCTGTTGCCGGAGACTATGCGTTTCTCCCGAGCCGTGGTTGTCATTGGTGCGGTGTGGGCTTTGTTTGCCGTTAACGCGCTGCGTTATCTGCTTTCCAACCTGAAATTAGTAGAGGTGGATAACCGCCGATTGAACCAACGCATTGTGATCGTGGGTGGGCCACAAGATACTGAGCGCGTGTTAGGTATGGTGCAGTCAATGAATGAACCCCGTGAATTTGTGGGATTAGTCATGACTGAATGTCTCGATAATGAGAACCGCTTGTGTATAGGGGGAATCGATGACCTTTCCGAATTGCTCACCATATACCAAATCAATGAGGTTATCTTTTGCGCCCGCGACATCCCCGCCGATCAGATTATCGATTGGATGAACCGTCTGCAGGATATGCCGGTTGAGTTCAAGATAGCTCCCGAAGACAGCTCGTCGCTCATCGGCAGCAACGCCATCTTCACCACCGAAGACCTTTACACCATTCCGCTACAGACAGTCTATCAGCAGCAGTCGCGTCGCAGGAAACGCTCTTTCGATATTATCGCATCTTTTGTCTTGTTGCTGTTCCTTTGGGCAGACATCTGGTTTGTGAAGCGGAAGGACCGTTTTGTCCGTAACATCTTCGAGGTTTTTTGTGGAAAAAAGAGTTGGGTGGGTCTGCATGAGCTGGTTTCCGATTCGGAGGTCTCGCTCCGCCCAGGTGTACTTTACCCTGCCGACGCCTATCCGAACAGTGACTTCTCCGAGGAGATGACCCGTCGTTTGGAGGAAATCTACGTCCGAAATTACCAGATTCGCAACGACTTGACCATCGTGATGAAAGGTTGCAGGCAGCTGGGGCGTTAATGTCAGTTCGAAAAATTCCATTTTCCGTGTTCAGAAAAAAATTGTATCTTTGCACGCTAAATTTTTGCTCATGATTTTGCCTGTGAATGATTTGTATGTTATTGGTAGTGAGATTGTTGGTTGGTAAATGTAATGAACAAATGACTGTGAATAGCGGTTTGTGGATGGCGAATTTTGAGCAAAGTGTGTAAAAGTTAACGGAAAATAGTAAATCAGTTATAATGAAAAATTTTGTAATTCACACGTTAGGATGCAAGCTGAATTTCAGTGAATCGTCGGCCATTGCCGCCGAGCTGGAGAAGCGCGGATGGACACAAGGTGGTGTTCCCGAAATCGTCATTGTGAACACATGTGCTGTGACAGGATCTGCCGAGAAGAAGACCCGCAATCTGGTTTCCAAGCTTCACCGCGAGAATCCGTTGGCGGCCATCATGCTCATCGGTTGCTACGGTGCCCTCAAGCCCGAGCTGCTTGAACGTTGGGCCGGTGTTGACAAGGTTTTCGGTAGCAGCAACAAGATGAGTGTGGTGGATTACGTGGCAACTCGCGAGGTGAAACCGACCCCCAACTTTTTCGCCACCTATTCCATTCACGACCGCACCCGCTCGTTCCTTAAAATTCAGGATGGTTGCAACACCCATTGTACCTATTGCACGGTGTGGATTGCCCGTGGGAAAAGCCGCAGCGACACCATTGAGGGCGTGCTGAAAAACATCAAGGAGATTGCCGATCAGGGTGTACACGAGGTTAACCTCACAGGAGTCAACATCGGAGACTTCGGACGCGGTACCAACGAAGACTTCACGAAACTCCTCAAGGCTATCGTCAAACAGAAGGCCATTGAGCGTGTACGTATTTCCTCCCTTGAACCCGAATTGCTCACTGACGACATCATCAAGTTGGTGGCCAAAAACGATATTCTGATGCCGCATTTCCACCTGCCGCTGCAGTCGGGTTGCGACCGTATCCTAAGCGAGATGCGCCGTCGCTACACCACTGCCCAATATGCCGAGAAAGTGCAGAAAATCAAAAAGTTGATGCCCGATTCCTGCGTCGCCTGCGATGTCATCACGGGATTCCCCGGAGAGACCGACGAGGAGTTCGAGGAAACCTACAACTTCCTTTCAGAACAGCCCATCAGCTATATGCATGTCTTCAGCTACTCGCGCCGTCCCCGAACCGCCGCCAACATCATGGAAAACCAGATTTCCGAAGAAGTAAAGGAGGAACGCACCCAACGTCTCATAGCTCTTTCCAACGAGAAGAAACGCGCCTTCTACGAGCAGTGTGCCGGTCAGGAACGCCCTGTGCTGGTGGAATCCCAGGTGGTTGACGATATGCTATCCGGCTTCACGGACAACTATATCCGTGTCCAAGTGCCTTACAATGAAGATATTATCAATACTATCCAAACTGTCACAGTAGATCCATGCCGCACCGTGTTATAAGACTGCGGAACGGTCTCAGGCTGCTGCACATCCCCACCGCGTCTCCCATTTCCCATTTCGGCATCCTCGTTGATGCCGGAACCCGCGACGAGCCCGGACAACATCCGGGGCTTGCGCATTTTGTGGAACATACTATCTTCAAAGGCACGGAGAAGCGCAACGCCTACCGAGTCATCAACCGTATGGAGAGCGTTGGCGGTGACCTCAACGCCAGTACCTCCAAAGAGGAGACCGATTTCTATGCTTCGTTTCTCTCCCCAGATTATCCCCGTGCCGTCGAACTCCTCGCAGACATCTTCTTCAATGCCACTTTCCTGAAAAAGGAGTTGGAAAAGGAGAAAACGGTTATTTTCGAGGAAATCAACTATTACAACGACAGCCCTTCGGAGTTGATTTTCGACGATTTTGAGTCGTTAGTGTTTCAAGGGCACGATATGGGCAAATCCATCCTCGGCACTAAGGAGAGTGTGCAAAATATTCATCGTGAGGATATTATGGCTTTTATTGCTGAGAATTACACGTTGGAAAACGTGGTGCTGGCCTCTGTTGGCAACATCAGCATGGAAAAATTGGTTCGCCTCTGTGAGAAACATTTCGGAAACGGAAGAATGAGGAGAGGCTGCCGCAAACGTGTGACTTTCCGCGACTATCGTCCGCAGACCCGCCGTGTGTGCAAGAGTACTTCGCAGACTAACGTGCTCACTGGTGCGCCTGCTTACGACATCCGCCATCCCAAGCGCATTCCATTTATGCTGCTCAACAACATATTGGGCGGCCAGGGGCAGAACACGCGCCTTAACATGAGCGTGCGCGAGAAAAAGGGGCTGGCGTACACTGTTGAATCCTATTTCAACCCGTTTTCCGACTGCGGTCTCTTCTCGGTCTATTTCGGCTGCGACGCCCACGAACTTGACCACTGCTTGGAATTGGTAAACAAAGAGTTGGAGAAACTCAAGCGGCAGAAGTTAGGCACATTGCAACTCTATTACGCAAAAAAACAATACATTGGACAACTTGCGCTCGCACAGGAGAGCAAACTCAACGAACTGCTCGCCTCCGGGCATCTTGCCCTTTTCTACGATGAAGTGGGCAATATGGACGAGAATATCCAAACGTTGGAGAAAGTCACGGCGGAGGAACTCTGCGAGACTGCCAACGAGATTTTTGACCTCAACCGTTTTTCCACCCTCATATTTGATCCCGAAGAAGAATGATTTCCCTGTATTCCCAAAATTTAGAAAACGCTGTTAATGAGATTTCGAAGCTGCCGGGTATCGGGAAACGGTCGGCACTACGGCTCGCACTGCATCTCATCAAGCAGGACGAGGCCAACGTGACGCTGCTCACCGACCGCATCAACAAGCTGAAGAGCGAAGTGGTCTTCTGCAAGCGTTGCTACAACATCTCCGACCACGAGATTTGCGACATCTGCGCCAATCCGAAACGTGACAGCGGGGTCATCTGCGTGGTGCAGGACATCCGCGATGTCATCGCCATCGAGAACACTCACCAGTATCAGGGGGTATATCACGTTCTCGGCGGGGTCATCTCCCCGATGGACGGTATCGGCATCCAGCAGCTCACCATTCAACAGCTTTTCGACCGTGTTGCGAATGAGCCGGTGAAGGAGGTCATCCTTGCGCTTCCTGCCACCGTGGAGGGTGACACCACAAACTTCTTCATCTACAAGAACATTCAGAACAAAGTCCAGACCATCACCACCATTGCGCGCGGCATCGGTGTCGGCGAGGAGCTTGAATATGCCGACGAGGCGACGCTGGGCCGCTCGATTATGGCGCGGACGGAGTTTGAGAGGGCATACGGGCATAATGATGAATGATGCGATGAAGAATGAAAAAACGAAAAACTTGTATATGTTGACATCCAATAACAAAAATCGCATTTTCGCAATTGCAAATTCTAAAATCTATTGAAAAAAAATGTTCACCAAACATAAGTCTTCAATCACTAATCTTTAAAATCCAAACAATATGAAATACGCATTAATAACCGGAGGTTCCCGCGGCATCGGACGTGCCGTGGCCTTGCGCCTATCCCGTGATGGCATGCCTGTCATCGTCAATTACGTGAGCAACGACACTGCCGCTGAAGAGACGAAACAAATGATTGAAAATCAAGGTGGTGTGTGCGAGCTGCTGAAGTTTGACATCGCCGATGCCCAGGCGGTGGAAACAGCTCTGGAAGGGTGGGAGAACGCCCATCCCGATGACTATATTGCTGTGTTGGTCAACAATGCCGGCACACGCCGCGACAATTTGATGATCATGATGGGCGATGACGACTGGCATAGTGTCATTGACACGCCGCTGAACGGCTTCTTCTATATTACCCGCAGGGTGGTGAAGACGATGTTGCGCAAGCGTGATGGGCGCATCGTCAACATGGCGTCGCTTTCCGGATTGAAGGGTGTTCCAGGCCAAACCAACTACAGTGCCGCGAAAGCTGCCATCATTGGCGCGACGAAAGCGTTGGCACAGGAGGTGGCCAAACGGAAAGTTACAGTCAACGCCGTGGCCCCCGGCTTCGTTGCCACCGACATGACGGCGGGTTTGGACGAGGCCACCCTCAGCAAGATGATACCGGCGCAACGGTTCGGCACCCCCGACGAGGTGGCCGCCGCCGTCGCCTTCCTCGCCTCCCCGGAAGCCTCGTACATCACCGGTCAGGTGCTTCAGGTGAACGGTGGACTTTATAGTTAATAGTTAGTAGTTGGCGGTTTCCGTAAATTCTGCGTTTTTGCGCTCAAACGGGAAAAATCCTATTTTTGCGGGTTGTAAAAATCTGACGGTTTTGTAGGGATTTCCAACAAGGATGCGGATGCCGTCAAAAACGTAAAAATAGTGAATATGGGAAAGTTATACTCAAAAATTGGTGTCATTTTGTGGATGGTTTTGTGCTGTGGGTCGTTTGCAGGTTGCAAACAAAGGATTTCGGAAGCGGATTTTCAGGTGATACCGCTTCCAAAGCATATCGATTTGAACAAAGACACGCCGTTTGCGCTGACCAAAAACACCATCATTTACTACGATGAGGGTGACTCGCTACGGCGCGAGGCCGAGTTTTTGGTGGAATATCTGTCTGACATTATGGATATGGATTTCCAAATCAAACCAATTGAGGCTTCCATCCGTACAGGCGTTTTTCTACTGGTTGACAGCGCACACTGCGGTTCGGCGGAAGGTCATCCGGATGGATACCAGGTAGAGGTCACACCGGAGCGCATTGTGATCACGGGTTCGGATGCAGCGGGGGTCTTCTATGGAATCCAGACATTGCGAAAGAGCATGCCTGTCGGCGAAAAGGTCGATGTGGTGCATTTCCCCGCCGGCAAGATTACGGATTACCCACAGTTCGCCTATCGAGGCATGCACCTCGATGTCAGCCGCCACTTTATCCCGCTCGATTCCGTGAAACGCTATCTTGATATAATGGCGATGCACAATATCAACAAGTTCCATTTCCATCTTACGGATGATCAGGGTTGGCGCATGGAAATCAAGAAATATCCCGAGCTGACCAAAGTCGGGGCGTGGCGCGACGGCACCGTGGTGGGCCGCAACACCAATCAGTACGACAGCGTGCGGCATGGCGGTTTCTACACGCAGGATGAGCTTCGTGACTTGGTGGCCTACGCCGCCGAACGCCATATCACGGTGATTCCTGAGATTGATTTGCCCGGCCATACGCAAGCCGCACTGGCCACCTATCCGCAGTTCGGCTGTACGGGCGGTCCTTACGAGGTGTGGCAACGCTGGGGCGTGACGGATGAGGTAATCTGCGCTGGTAATGAGGACGCCATGCGCTTTCTGGAGGATGTCCTCAACGAGGTGATGAACGTGTTCCCTTCAGACATTATCCACATCGGCGGCGATGAGTGTCCGAAGATCCGTTGGAAAGAGTGCCCGAAATGTCAGGCGAAGATCCAGCAACTCGGACTGCATGATGACGGACGTTTCTCGGCGGAGGATCATCTGCAGAGCTACGTGATGAACCGGATGGAGAGCGTGGTGAAGGCGCGCGGTCGCCGCATCATCGGCTGGGACGAGATTCTCGAAGGTAGCATCAGTCCGAGTACGATGATCATGAGCTGGCGCGGCACTTCCGGCGGTGTTGAGGCGGCCAAAAAAGGACACGATGTGGTGATGACTCCCGGCGACTACCTCTATTTCAGTCAGGGACAGTCGCTTACGCCTGAGGATGAACCTGTCGCTGCCGACGGCTATTTGCCCGTTGAGCGTGTCTATTCGTTCAATCCGCTGCCGGATGTGCTTTCCGAGAACCAAAAGAAGCACATCATCGGGGTGCAGGCCAACATTTGGGGTGAGTATGTCCACAGTTTTAAAGATGTGGAATACGATGCCTTGCCGCGTATGGCTGCCCTCGCCGAATTGCAATGGTGTTATTCTGAACAACGTAATTATCAGGATTTTATAAAACGTTGTTTCCGTATGGCCAAACTTTACGATGTGTATCATTACAACTATGCGCATCATATTTTTGACCTGAAGGCGGAAGTGATTCCCAACCACGAAAAAGGTTGTATTGACATTGTGTTGTCCAAATTCGGGGAAGGCGAGATCCGCTATTCGCTCGACGGCAGTGATCCCGCCAAGGGCACGCTCTATTCTGACACCCTTGAGGTTCGGAAAAATACAGATTTTCGGGCGGTGCTGATTCGTCCCGACGGGCAGACTTCCGAGTACAAGACGCAGTTCCGGTTCACGAAGTCTTCGATGAAACCGGTGACGCTTGCGGAACCGCCACACGAGAACTACGCCTATGCGGGCGCGCCAACGCTCATTGACGGTTTGCACGGCAACCAGAACTACCGCGCCGGCCGTTGGATCGGCTTCTGGGGCACGCCGTTAGAGGCCACCATCGACCTGCAGCAGCCCACGGAGATACAGCAGGTGACGTTTAACAGCCTCATTAACATTAACGACTGGATTTACAATCCGAAAGATTGTGAGGTCTTTGTTTCAGATGACGGCAAGAAATTCCGCAGAGTGGTGGAAGAGCACTACGGACTTGCGGATTGGGATCATATTAACAGCATTGAATCATACAAGTTTTCCTTCGAGCCTGTGACCGCGCAATACGTTCGCGTGCGCATCATCGGCCATCAGCTTCCGAGCGGGCACACTGGATTCGGACATCCGGCCTGGCTTTTTGTGGATGAAATCGAGGTTGAATAGTTTGATATTAGTTAAATTATTGCAAATGTAAAAGTGTAAATCGCTGATTGTCAAAAATAAATAAAAATTTTATTTTTGATAATAATTCAATCAAAATTTTTGTATTTTTGCAGCGTGAAAATACGATGGTTGTATGACGTGCATTGTATGGATGTGTCGCATACGCCAAGTGATTTTACGTCCACATGTCTCATATTTATGCGCATGAATATGTGATAAGAAGATAGGGAATAAACCAGACTAATTATTAATGTTTAAACTAACCTGTATGGAAACAGAAAATCAAATTGCAGAAATGGAGCTGCCACAGTTAAGGCAGATGGTGCAGGAGAGCACCCGGCGAATCGAGAAAAATGAACTGATGATCAATGAGATGCGAATGAAAAGACGAGAGGAAGAACAAAAGCAGCGCGAACGCGAAACCTATTGGGATGTCGCCCGCGACGAGCACGACCGTGCCCATCGTGAACATGAGCGCGATATGTGCGAGCTGCGTAAAATTCTTCACGAACATTCCGTCAGCTTTGATGCAGCCATGAAGAGGTCTGAAGAGCAAAGGGAAAAATGGCATCAGGAGTTTGATGAAAGTCTCAGAAAATCCCGAGAGGAGGACGAGGAAAGGCATCGTAAGTTTGAAGAGGATCTGAAGAAGTCCCAAGAGAAGGACGAGGAAAGGCATCGTAAGTTTGAAGAGGATCTGAAGAAGTCCCAGGAGAAGGACGAGGAAAGGCATCGTAAGTTTGAAGAGGATCTGAAGAAGTCCCAAGAGAAGGACGAGGAAAGGCATCGTAAATTCGATGAGGATTTGAAAAAATCCCGAGAAGATTTCGACAGGCGAATGAAGGAGTCTGACGAGTACTTCAAAAAACAGAGGGAGGAGGATGACAAAAAATTCAAAGCAAGGATGGACGAGTTAGACAAGAGTGTGAACAGAGCAACGGAGGCCGTTTCCAATCTCGCCAGACAGGTGTCCTCCGTCACAGGAAACATCGTGGAGGGTCTTCTCGGCCCCGCGTCCCGCAAGATGTTCATAGACGCAGGCTATCCAATCAGCCGGTGCTGCAAACGGGTGCAGATTGGTGACAAGGACACCCGGCAAACGGCGATGGAAATCGATGTGATGGAATATGGAGAGACCATGGTTATCGCAGTGGAGGTCAAAGCCGACTGTGAGAAAAAGGATATCAGGAAAATCCTTAAGAAGATGGCTCGGTTCAAGGAACTCTGCCCCGAACACGCGGACAAGGAAGTGCTGGCCGGTGTTGCCGCCGTGAATTTTGAGGAGGGGGCCTATGAACTGGCCAAGGAGAGCGGTCTGATCATCATCCATGTCAAGGAAGAGTCTGTTTTCGAGCTTGAACCCGAATTCACCCTCGACCCTGTGCCAGACAAGCGTGTCCTGCGACGGTTCTGAAACATTAGTGATCAGGCGAAATAGCGATTAGTTAAAACCAAAATTCAAAAGCTAACGGCCAAGAGTGTAACCTCCATCTCTTTTTTTCGTTATACAACATAAAATTGTGGTTTATGAAAAAGAGTATATTTCTGGCTTTTAGCATATTGGCTTTTATCTTTTCTAATGCACAGAGTAACCTGACGGTAACTTCTATGGTGGGTACACCTGTGGAGACCATTTTACAGCAGCACTTGGCGGGTGAAGGTGTCTTGTTGTCTGGGTGCCCCTATCCGGATATAAACAGCTCCTTTCAACCAGGAAAATTCAACAATGTGGCGGGCAATGTGACTTATCCCCAAATAGGCACGTTCAATCGAAACGGGTCTTCTTTCCCGTTTCAAACAGGAGTGGTGCTGACTACAGGCAATGTTTCTGTGGCCGCAGGCCCGAATAATTCATCTAGTGCCTCAAGCCAAGTTTCCCCTTCTTACACTGAATCGCAACTTCAACCCTTGGTAAGCAATCCTGTCACCAGTTCCGCCTCTTTGGAGTTTGATTTTGTAGCTTCGGCTGACACATTCGCATTCAACTATATTTTCGCATCGGAGGAGTATCCGGAATTTGCATGCACCAGTTATAATGATGTTTTCGCCTTTTTCCTGTCGGGACCTGATCCGATGAATCCTACGGGTCCTCCTGTCAACAGGAACGTTGCCATCATCCCTAACACGATCACGAGTAACAATCCGAATGGTGTACCGGTCACCATTAATTCCATCAATTTGGGTCCAGGGTCAAGTGGTGGTCAGGCGTCATTATGTACGGGAGGTCCGGGGCAATATTCCTCTTTTTATGTCAGCAACCCTCAAGGTGTGCAATATGATGGTAGCACGGTTGCGTTGACGGCGGCCGCCACCATCTTGGCCTGCCAGAAATATCACATGAAAATGGCTATTGCGAATGTGGGAGCTAATGACTACGCATACGACTCTGGTGTGTTTTTGGAGGAGGGCAGTTTTTATAGTCCGAAGGTGACCATTGAGCAGGATTGGGAGAATAACTTGATTGGCGGCGATACACTGATACAGAACTGCCGTGACTTGGATCTCACTTTCAAACTGCCTCGTGCCGCATTGACCAGTTTTACTGAAATTATTTTCAACACATCGGGGGATGCTGTTTTAGGACAGGACTATTCCCTCGTCATGCCGAATGGGGTGGAAGTCTCTGCAGAACAAAATTCTTTCCCATTCCAAGAAGGTGACACCACCCAGCAGGTTCATGTCAGGATTTTGCCGACTGCGCAGTTTTCGTCGGATAATCCAGTGAAAACGGTCATCCTCAACATTACGACCCAGGGATGTAGCTCAACGCAATATATGGACGGTTTCCCTCCCTACGAGGAAATTATTACATTGTATCTCCGTGCCAACGACAGTATCCGGTTGCGCGATACAATCTTCACGAGGTGCGAGAAACTCGACAGCATCAGGGTGGAACAGGTCAGCGGCATCGGGCCGTTCACTTATCACTGGATTGACACTATCGGCATTGTTGACACACATGTCGTCTCCGATACCGCCAATCTGGTTACCGCATGTAACATTACGGAAAGCCGCACTTATAAGGTGGCGGCTTCCGACCAATGGGGCTGCATGACGGACACGGCGACGGTGCAGGTCAACATTGTTCCCAGACCAAACTTTACCATAACCTACACGCCCGACCACGGTTGTGTGCCGTTGTCTGTGACGTTGAATACCCAATTTTCACCCGACACGGCCAAACTGCTTTGGAGAATCGCTAACGGCACGGATTACACTTACGAGGACTCCTTGGCTACTATCCGTCCGTCGTTGCCCATCCCTGGTAATTACGACATCGCGTTGTTTGTGGAAAGCACCCCGGGCTGTAACGACTCCCTTAAATACAACAGCGTCATCCATGTTGCCGACTATCCCCACGCCGACTTCACATTTGGTCCCGAAGAACCGGGCAACGGCGAGGAGGTTTTCTTCTTCAATAATTCTACAGGTGACAATATTACTGACTATGCGTGGAACTTCGGTGACGGGCATTCCTCTCACGTCGAAGAGCCTTCGCACACCTACCATCTCACCGAAAGCGACTTCATGACGGTGCGTCTGACGGTCACCAACTCAGATGGCTGCTCCGATGACACCATCCAAGTGATACCCGTGGAGGACCATTTTGCACTGTTTGTGCCCTCCGGCTTCACCCCCAATACAGACAACAAAAACGAGATTTTCCAGCCAAAGGTGAAGGATGTGACAAACTATGAGTTCACGATATACGCTCGCACGGGTGAGTTGATTTTCCACACCAACAGTCCGGAAATGGGATGGGATGGTACTGTGCAAGGGAAACCGGCCCCAGAGGGTGTCTATTTGTGGAAAATCCATTATGCAAAGATTGGAACGCCCGATAAGATGAATGTGAAGACGGGTACGGTGACACTAATACGGTGACCTTTATTAAAAATACCGCGTAATCAAAAAAAATGTTACCTTTGCCGTTTGTTATCATACGGATAATATTTTATAGGTAATAATTGATTATGAGGAAGTTATATGCGATTCTTTGTCTGTTAGCCTTTGGCTTCCATCTCTATGCACAAGAACATGTCACCATTGACCAGTGCCAGAGCTGGGCGGTGGCGCAGACTTCGGCAAATGTGCAGAAAGATCTCAATGGCCAGATTCTAAAGGAGAACTTAGGCAATGCTTCAGCACATTTGTACCCCAAACTCTCCTTGAATGGGAATTTTACCTATCAATCCGCTCAGAATCCTTGGGAAGATACAGAATATGCGGAAGTCTCTCCTTTCGACAACAATCTTCCCTACCAAATGCAATACAATATCGGTCTTGATTTTGAGCAAACGGTGTTCGAGGGTGGTAAAATCTTTTTCGGTCGTCGTTACGAACACTTGAAAAACGAGGCTGAAATCTATAAGATTGACTTGGCTATGAATGAAATCAAGGCCCAGGTGATCAACCTATATCTCTCCTATCTGATTCTTGACAAGCAAATGGGAATTATAGAGAATGTGCAGAGTACTTTTGAAGACCAGATTAAACAGCTCAAGGTTTTGCTGCACGAAGGCGTTATTTCTGCTAACACGTTGTCGCAATTAGAACTGGAAGCGTTGAAGATAGAACAGAATTATGAGGAAATCAAAGCCAAGAAGAATTCTGTCATCAGTTCGTTGTCCATATTGACAGGAAAAGACCTGAGCGAGGCTGTGTTTGACATCCCTGTTCTGCCTGAAACGGATGTGTTCAACGAGAACTCTCAACGGCTTGAATTTTCCATTTTTGAAAATCAGAAGCGGCAGTTAGAGTATCAGCGCAAGCTGCATTTCTCCAATAGTCTCCCAAGTCTTTCATTCTTTGCCACAGGTGGTTATGGTCGTCCAACGTATGCTTATTACCTGAACAAAAATCAGTGGTATTATATGGCGGGCGTGCATTTGCATGTGCCTGTCATCGAATGGGCGAAAACTTCCGGCGTGGGTAAGGTCATCAACATCCAGAAGGAAATCCTCCAAAGCAAGGAGCAAGATTTCCGGAATGCCAACCAGATTGCCATTCAGGACAAACTGAACGAAATTCACCGAATTGAACAGATGCTTGTTCTCGATGAGCAAATCACTGCGAAATACAAGAACCTCACTAAGACATCTTCCAGCCAGTTGGTGAACGGCACGATTACCGCCATTGACTATATTCGTCAACATAATGATGAACTACAATCGCTTATGAACCAAGAACTTCACAGCATCCAACTGCTGAAAGCCAAATATGAGTTGTTGGCGTTGCGCGGACAGATTTGACAATAACTATGACAATGACAATGACTTGAACTTTGAACCTAATTGCGCTACTAAGATTTTGCCCTGGACGGTGCTGATTAAGGAAAATTATGAACTTAAAAGAATAGGAAATATTAAAATCATATTGTATGGATAAATTGTTACACATTTCGGGATCACCGCACGTTCACAGTGACGAGTCTGTGAAGAAGATCATGTGGTCGGTGGTTCTTTCGCTGGTACCGGCGTTCCTGGTATCCGTCTATTATTTCGGGTTGCCCGTCATTATCTTGACGGCTGTTTCCATTGGATGTTGCGTGCTGTTCGAGTATCTCATCCAGCGTTTCATGCTGCATCAGAAGCCCTCTGTGGATGATGGTTCTGCCGTGGTGACTGGACTTCTGCTGGCTTTCAACGTGCCTTCCAATCTTCCGATATGGATTATGGTGATCGGTGCGCTCGTGGCTATTGGCATCGCGAAGATGCCCTTTGGCGGTCTGGGCCACAACCCGTTCAACCCTGCTATTGTGGCGCGTGTCACCTTGCTCATCGCTTTCCCGGTGCAGATGACCTCCTGGCCGGTGCCGACCCCCATCTGGGGCTTCGCCGACGCCGTGACGGGTCCCACAACCCTCGGGCTCATCAAGGAGGGCGGCGACATGAGTCAGATTCCGACCTACGCTAACATGCTCCTCGGACAGATGGGCGGCAGCTTCGGTGAGGTTTCGGCTATCGCCCTGCTCATAGGCGCGGCCTTCCTGCTTTGGAAGCGCATTATCACCTGGCACATTCCGGTGTCGTTTATTGCTACGGTGTTTGTGGTGGCCGGCATCTTCCACTTGGTGAATCCAGCGGAGTATGTCAACCCGTTCATCCACCTGCTCGCCGGTGGTCTCATCCTCGGCGCCTGCTTCATGGCCACCGACATGGTGACCTCCCCGACCTCTCCGTGGGGGATGATCGTGTTCGGCTGCGGTTGCGGTCTGCTCACGATTATCATCCGCCTTTTTGGCGCGTATCCCGAGGGCGTTTCCTTCTCCATCCTGCTGATGAACGCCGTGGTGCCGTTGATTAACAAAGGCTTCAAACCGAAACAATTCGCTCACTAACCCTAAAATTCTATCGATATGGCAAAGAAAGATTCTATCTGGAGATTGGTGATTGTGCTGACATGCATATCACTGCTGGCGGCATTGGCCCTCACCGGCGTCTATGCCCTCACCAAAGGACCTATCGAACTGGGTCAGAAAGAGAAAAAAGAAAAGGCTCTGCAGGCTGTGCTTCCCGACTATGAAGGAACAGTCCGCGACACGGTGATTGTGGATGCCGACAACGAAGAAATTCCCGTTCATTTGGCTATCGGCAAGGACGGCGAGCTTTGCGGTGCAGGTATCGAGACCTACACCAAGAAAGCTTTCGCAGGCCGTTTCGACCTGATGGTCGGTTTCGATGCGGAAGGCTCTATTGTGAATACGGAAGTGCTCAAAGCCGGCGAAACTCCCGGTTTGGGTGACAAAATCAACAAGGACAAGAGCGAGTTCGCGATGCAGTTTAACCATCAGAATCCTGCGGATTTCAAACTGGTGGTGAAAAAGGACGGCGGCGATGTGGATGCCATCACGGCAGCCACGATTTCGTCCCGTGCATACTGTGACGCAGTGCAGCGCGCTTACGATGTTTTTATGAAAATAAAGGAGGATTATCATGAGTAACAATAATAATAACAGCAAGTTAAGCATATTAACCAAGGGTTTCTTCAAAGAGAACCCGACATTGATTTTAGTGTTGGGCTGCTGTCCGACGCTGGCCGTCACCACCTCGGTGACCAACGCTTTGGGCATGGGCGCGGCCACAACTTTCGTGCTGCTGATGTCCAACATGCTCATCTCCGCGTTGAAGAACGTCATCCCTGACAAAGTACGTATCCCGAGTTACATTGTCATCATCGCCACCTTCGTGAGCATGATCGACCTGCTTATTCAGGGATTTCTGCCTTCATTGTCGGCAAGTTTGGGTGTGTTCATCCCGTTGATTGTGGTGAACTGCATTGTGCTGGGCCGTGCGGAAGCTTTCGCCAACAAGAACACCGTATTCGACTCGCTGCTTGACGGTCTTGGCATGGGTATCGGTTTCACTATCGCGCTGACGCTCATCGGCGCCATCCGCGAGATTTTAGGATCCGGTTCCATCATGGGCTTCCAGTTCATTCCCGCCGAATACCACATCTTGATTTTTGTGCTGGCTCCCGGTGCATTCCTCGTTTTTGGTTTCGTGATGGCCGCCGTGCGTTTTATTGTGAACAAAAACGAAGAGAAGAAGAAAAAGAAAGCAGTGGAATAAAATTTGAGAAATGAGGATGTTTTAGAAGAAATTTGTGTGCAGACATTTTGTCGTGCTTTGGTTTGTTGTTTACTATCTGAAAATGTAAAAAAATATAACGTATGGCAAATTATGATGTTATCGTAATAGGAAGTGGTCCTGGCGGCTATGTCGCTGCGATTCGGGCCAGTCAGTTGAACCTCAAAGCCGCTGTGGTGGAGCGTGCCGAACTGGGCGGCATCTGCCTTAACTGGGGCTGCATTCCCACAAAAGCGTTGCTAAAGAGTGCGCAAGTCTATAAATATATGTCACATGCCGCTGATTATGGCATCACCATTGAAGGTACCGTCGCTCCGGATTTCCAAGCGGTTGTGAAACGCAGTCGCGGGGTGGCCGAGCAGATGAGCAAGGGTGTGCAGTTCCTGCTCAAGAAGAACAACGTCGATGTGATTGCCGGCTTTGGCAAACTTGCCGATAATCACCATGTTGAAGTCACAGCTGCTGACGGTACGGTGGAAACTTACGAGGCGAAGCACATCATCCTCGCCACGGGCGCCCGTTCCCGCAGTCTGCCCAACGTGCCCCAAGACGGCAAGAAGATCATCGGTTACCGCGAGGCACTGACACTCCCCGAACTGCCCACGAGCATGGTGGTGATGGGCTCCGGCGCTATCGGTAGCGAGTTAGCCTACTTCTATTCCACTATGGGAACGCAAGTTACGATTGTGGAGTACATGCCGCGTCTCGTTCCTGTGGAGGACGACGACATCGCCGCGCAACTCGCCCGCTGTTTCCGCAAGCACGGCATCAAGACGATGACCGGTGCCGCTGTGGAGAAAGTGGATGTTGTTGACGACCAGTGCGTTGTCACTGTCAAGGACAGCAAAGAGAAGATTACGGAGATCACCTGTGACATCGTGCTGTCCGCTGTGGGCGTGGCCACCAACTTGGAAGGCCTCGGCCTCGAGGAGTGCGGTGTGGCGTTCGAGCGCGGCAAGGTCACCGTTGACGACTACTACCGCACGAATGTCGAGGGCGTGTATGCCATCGGCGACATCGTGCATGGACCAGCCTTGGCGCACGTGGCCTCGCACGAAGCACTTGTCTGCGTGGAGAAGATCGCCGGCCACAATCCCGAACCGGTCGATTACAGCAACATTCCGGGCTGTACTTACACGACTCCCGAAATCGCCTCCGTGGGTCTCACCGAGCGCGCCTGTGTGGAGCAGGGCAGGGAAGTGCTCATCGGCAAGTTCCCGTTCACCGCGTCCGGCAAGGCGGCTTCGTCCGGCAACCGCGACGGCATGGTGAAGGTCATCTTCGACAAGAACACCAACGAATGGCTCGGTTGCCATCTCATCGGCGACAACGTCACGGAGATGATTGCCGGTGCCGTCACCGCCCGCAAGAAAGGCATGACCGGCCCTGAAATCATCAGCTCCGTGTTCCCGCACCCGACGATGTCAGAGGCCATTATGGAAGCCGTGGCCGTGGCATATGGAGAGTGCGTGCATATATAGACTATGGACTGAGGACTGTGGACTTGGGATAATAGAAGATATAAAAGTCTTAAGTCCAAAGTCTTAAGTCCATAGTCTTCAGTCTAAAAAAATAATTGTATGAAACAGTTTCTTATAGCAATTCTTTTCCTTGTCCCGATGATGGCGGGTTTCGCGCAGCGTGAGCAGGTGGGTGAAACCGTGACTTTCCACGACACCACCTGGTACGACCGCGGATTTGATGTTTATATCGGTGGAGGGATGTTTTTCGGCGGGAAAAAGTCGGCGCTTTACTATAACGGCAGCTCGCACAACGAGTGCAACCTTAACTATCTGTTTGACAATGAATACCGAAGAAGGGAGATTCTTGAGCAAGTCGTGAAGTTGTATCCGTATGTAAGTATGAGCGACGAAATTGGTTACCGTGAGGAGGATTTGAACTGGAATCCGCAGTACAACCTTTCCGCTTGTGTTTCTTTAGGTGTGCGCTATAAGATACGCGACAATTGGGGTGTTTCGTTGTCCTACACTTTTTCTCGTCTGACTTCGATAAACAAGCTGTTATTGACCTATACTTCTGTGTCGGGAAACAATTACAAAGCACCGGAACTCACGTTGTCAGGCAAGGAGGATCGTTCCATGATTGACCTTTCCATGTCGTATCTGTTCAGCGGAGCTCATCGGATTGTAAAGCCTTTTTTGGAGGTGGGTGCCCAGTTCAACTATGCGCGGGTGAAGAAGTTCGATGCCATTTTGTTAGACGAACACAATAATCCTCAGCTCACTTTGACGTTGCTTGATCCTTATGGTGGTGCTAATTATGTGCCGGGTGTGGATATGCAGACGTATGACGTGATTTACGGCGGCGGTGGATTCGGGTTCTCATTCGCCACAGGTTTGAAACTTGTGGTGAACAAATATGTTTCGCTTGACCCCACCTTTTACGGCTGTATGAGCCGTTTGAACCTGCCGGTTTATGACCTGAAATCGAAATCTGTAGAGAAACCGTTCACATTCAACTACGGGGTGATGCTCCGGGTGGTGATGAACGATTTCTTCTTCCACAACCGATGATACTTGCTGTAGAGACGTGCCATCGGCGCGTCTCTACTGGATTTTCCAGATATTCCACGCCGCTTCCGCTTGCGCGTGCAACATCGCCAATCCGTTCAGAGTTTCCGCTCCGCGTCTGGCACCTTCTTTCAAAAAAGCCGTTTCAGTGGGATTGTACACTAAATCATACAAGATGTGATCACCCGATATTCCATCGTATGGGATGTCGGGTTTTTCGTTGATATTCGGGTAGGTGCCTAACGGGGTGCAGTTGACGATGAGGCGATGTTGACGAACAATCTCCTGAGTCAGAGCAGAGTAGGGGAGCCCTCTGTCTGGATTTCGGGAGACAACTGTACAATTGCAATCAAGTAAATCAAGGACGTACTTCACCGCAACGCTGGCACCTCCTGTCCCTAAAATTAACGCATGATTGGGAATCGTGATACCTTGTAAAGAATCTCGGAATCCTATGATGTCGGTGTTGTATCCTTTTGTGAAAGTATGATTGTCAATATGTTGTATGATTACGGTGTTTACAGCTCCGATTGTCTTCGCTTCATCGGATAACGCATCCAAACAAGGGATGATCTGTTGTTTGTAAGGAATGGTGACGTTGAATCCGACCAAATCGGGATGTTGCCGGATGAAGTCTGTAATCTGTTTAATATCAGCTAATTCAAAAAGAGAATAAGAGGCATCTGTTATATGCTCACGTTGGAATTTCTCTTCGAAATAAATCTTGGAAAAGCTGTGCGAGAGCGATTTCCCGATGAGTCCGAACTGGCGCATTTTATTCGAGGTCAGTGCTTTCCGTGGCTTTGCGCTTTTTGGCCGAAACAATCCACTTGATGATGACATAGACCACGCCGATACCACAGAGGGCTAACAGCGCGATGGTCAGCTCGTGGTTGTATTTGTCGATGAGGTCTTTCTGTCCGTGCGCGACATAACCGAGGATGGCCAGCACTGTGTTCCAGCAGGCTGCACCGATGCTGGTGAAGAGGATGAACTTGCCGATATGCATCTTGGCGAGGCCGGCGGGGATGGAAATCAGCTGCCGGATGGCAGGAATAAAGCGTCCCACCAGCGTGGATACGTTGCCGTGTTCCCGGAAATAATCTTCCGCTTTCTGCACTTTCGCACTGTCTAACAGCAACATGTGCCCGACCTTGCTGTCTGCGAACCAGTAGATGATCGGACGGCCTAACCATAAGGCCAGCACATAGTTGATGATAGCTCCGATGAGTGCTCCGAGTGTCGCGAACAGAATGATTAGCAATACGTTGACGAACTTTGAAGACGTGACATACAAGGCCTCGTTTTCACTGTTGCAGGCCTGGTAGGCGGCCGGGGGCACAATCACCTCCGATGGGAACGGGATGAACGAACTCTCAATGGTCATCAGCAGGGTGACCGTGCCGTAGTTCAGGTGGTTGTTGTACCAGGATATCACCCGCCCGGTGGCGGATTCCTTGGGTTGTTGTTCTGTCTCGTTTTGCATTTGCGCCACAGCAGTGAACACAAAGGAAATGATGAAGAGGGAAAGTAGGATTTTTTTCATGAAAACGGGTTAATTATTGTGAATATCAGGACGATGGTCGGAATAAGGGCTGACCAGCATGTATATTTCGGGATATAAGGTGTAAAGCAAGTCCGTGTCCAGATCAATGAAATCGTTTCGAATGCCGTCTTCGTTCAGGATAAGAGCGTTTTGGAGGTGTTGGAGACCGGTCTGTGGTTTGCCATCCGCAATGTAAGACAGTGCGAGGAAATATCCGAGATGTTCGTAGAGCTCTTCATCAGGGAGGTCGGTGTAGTTCTCTTCCAAAATTTGGATGGCGATGTCCTGGCAATGAACCAAATAGCAGTATTCCGTCAGCCAAGCGCAGTAGTCGAGGGGTGTCTCGAACTGTTTTTCAGCGGCATGGCAAAGATGCAGGAAGGTTTCCTTTTGTTTGTCCGCACGCAGGCAGTCGAGCACCCATTCCAGTTTTTCAAGGCTCAGATGTTGGGTTTCATAGCAGCGGCTCACGAATTTGGGGATTTCCTCAATGCGGCCCATGAGGCGTAAAACGTCCACGATTTCAGAAAAGGCGAACGGAAATTCGGGGTCTTTCTCGTCAGCGATGAGCAGCTGCTGTAGTGCTTCGTCAAAGAGCTTGAGCTCTTTGAACGCTTTGCCGAGAAGCACGTGTGTGGTCAGTTTTTCGGACTTCTGGATACGCCAGCAGCAGTCGATTGTCTTATAAAAGTTTTGCAGCATGAAATGCTCCTTCGCGATGGCATAGAGTCCCATAGAGTCAGACTCGATGGCATCGGCAAATTCAAACGCCTGCAGTGCTTCTTGATGCTGGTCGTTGAGGGCGAGGAGTACCCCCGTGTTCATCCAAATCGGTTTGTTCAGCGGGAATTCCTGACAAAGGAGTTGGGAAAATTGAAGGTCGGCCTGGAATCTCACAGACTTGTTGTCATTGTGCGACAGGATAATCATGTCTATGCTTTCCAAAATGCTGCTGTCGTAACGATACGCCTCCTTGAAACTCTCGAAGGCTTGTTCCACATTTCCCTTGTCAAGGTGGAGGTTCGTCAGAATGAAATAGGCATTGGAAGAGGGTTCTATGTCGATGGCTTTCTGTACCAGATCGCCCACGTTCATGTTGAGATGGAAAGTGTAGGCGATGAAAGCGATTTCTTCGTACAATTCCGCCGAGGCGGGGAAATGGCGCAGCGTTTTCTGCATGTATTGTTGTGCATCGCGTCGTTGGTCATTCCAAATCAGATACCGCATCTTCCAGATGACAAACCCGGGGTCGTCAGGGAAGTCGTGCTGCGCCCGATCGATGGCCTTCTTCAGATATTCGCCTTTTTGGGAGAACATCAGGTTGGAGATGATGATATCATACTCATCCTCGCTATAAGCCGTAGGAATCCCCTTGTCACAGGCTTCGCAGAAACCCTTCGCCAAAGTTATTTCCTCTTCGGTGAACTCATCTTCCTCATTATCATCATCATAGAATTTCATGCAGGTCACTTTTTTTGAGGTGCAAAAATACACTTTTTGCTGACAGTAGAGACGTTTCATGAAACGTCTCTAAGATTGGGATTTTATTTGTTCGGAATAGGTGGAATTTGTTTGTCCCTAACCTGTTTTAATATCCAGTAATTTTCTCATCATCTCAAAGTTGCAGAAGGGGAAAAAGACAGCAACGAAACCATCAACAAGCAGACGAGGCCTGTTCTTTTCGGTTTCATATTTTCAGCAATTTGAATGAATATAGCTTGCTGCCAACGCTTACTTTCAAGAAATATACCCCTGGGGCAAAAGACACAGGTATGTTGTCCGATACGCTGTCGGTGTGACCGTATTTTCGGGTGAGCATCAGTTTGCCATTCACATTATATAAGGTTGCTGAAATATCTTCAACGGACAAACTACTTACATTTAGCACAATACAATTACCATACATGTATGCATCAACAACATTTGCATCATAATCGGATGTGTATGTTGTGACGTCGTGCCCGTAATAGGAGCGGTTTTCGCACCCACTTCCAATCGGGCCGTCAAGATAGGTCTCAACCCAATAGAGGTATGCAAACGTGTCGATTCCGATATCATAGAAGCAGTAGTTGTTGTCACCGGGCATTATAACCTCTTCATAGGTAAGGAGATCGGTATAACCCCAACGGTAATGCACCGTGCCATAGTCGGAAGTCACAGATTGGCAAAGCAGAATATTCGAGTTTGGTTTGCGTTGGATTTCAGTGGTGTTTGGCGCAATGTGATCCAGAACATGGATGGTCAGCGAGGTATCAGCGGCACAGCCGGACTGTTCGTCGCTGACTTGCATTGTGAGCAACACAAAGCCCTCATTCATTTCGTGGAGTGTCACCTCCGGCACATTCTCTATCCATAACACATTGTCCTTAAACCACTTGTATTGATAGTCGAGATTTGAAATATCATAGCGGTATGTTGCGAACTGGTTCCGGCACACACCAGCCTCACCGGAGATTGCCTGCAACGCAGGGGATTCTGTAACGATGAGATGAAGAGTGACGATGGAGTCGCAACCGCTCGTGGCGGTAAACGTCTGCACATAGTCGCCCGACTGGGTATAGACCGAGTCGTTCCAGATATAGCTGTCACAAGCAGTTTCCGCATATTCCGCCGTTTCCGAATGTTTCAGTGTAAGGTGCAGCGTAACCACACTGTCGCAACCGCTCGTGGTGGTAAACGTCTGCATATAGTCGCCCGACTGGGTATAGACAGAGTCATTCCAGATATAGCTGTCACAAGCAGTTTCCGCGTATTCCGCCGTTTCCGGATGTTTTAGCGTGAGGTGCAGCATGACCACACTGTCGCAGCCAGAAGCGTTCGTGAAGGTGTGTGTGTAGTCGCCGCTCTGCGTGAGGTTCGTGTGTTCGTACCAGTCGAAACGGTCACAAACTATGGCGGTCGTGTCGCCGTAGGTGGTAGGGTTGACGGTGAGATGCAGCGTGACGACGGAGTCGCAACCGGCAGGACGTTCGAAAGTGAGGGAGTATTCATGTGTGCCGACTTCCGGCGTGATGATATCAAAACCATTCTCATTGTAGCTGTCCCCTTCACAAATGGCGGCCGTCAGTTGGGTGATAGCTTCGTTACCCACCGTAAGATGCAGTATAACCGTGCTGTCGCAACCATGGACTGTATGCAGATTCAGCTGGTGGTCGCCATCGGTGCTGACATTGAAACCGTTTTGATTATATGATTCGCCCTCACAGATTTGCGCCGAAAATTCCACAGTAACAGATTGATGTAAAGAAAGAATCAACACAGCGGTATCTATGCAACCGTTGGTGTTGGCACTATAATGATAGTATGTTCCGGACTGGGTGACAGTGGTGTCGGACAATGTCCAGTAGAATTCGGCACCGCAGGTGTCCACCGTTGTTTCCATATAATAGCCGTGATCGACCGTAAGGTGCAGCGTAACCACACTGTCGCAGCCGTCAGCATTGGTAAACGTCTGCACATAGTCGCCCGACTGGGTATAGACCGAGTCGTTCCAGATATAGCTGTCACAAGCAGTTTCCGCATATTCCACCGTTTCCGAATGTTTCAGTGTAAGGTGCAGCGTAACCACACTATCGCAGCCGTCAGCATTGGTGAACGTCTGCACATAGTCGCCCGATTCTGTGTAAACAGCATCGTTCCAGAGATAGCTGTCACAAGCAGTTTTCGCATATTCCACCGTTTCCGAATGTTTCAGCGTGAGGTGCAGCGTGACCACACTGTCGCAGCCAGAAGCGTTCGTGAAGGTGTGTGTGTAGTCTCCGCTCTGCGTGAGGTTCGTGTGTTCGTACCAGTCGAAACGGTCACAAACTATGGCGGTCGTGTCGCCGTAGGTGGTAGGGTTGACGGTGAGATGCAGCGTGACGACGGAGTCGCAACCGGCAGGACGTTCGAAAGTGAGGGAGTATTCATGTGTGCCGACTTCCGGCGTGATGATATCAAAACCATTCTCATTGTAGCTGTCCCCTTCACAAATGGCGGCCGTCAGTTGGGTGATAGCTTCGTTACCCACCGTAAGATGCAGTATAACCGTGCTGTCGCAACCATGGACTGTATGCAGATTCAGCTGGTGGTCGCCATCGGTGCTGACATTGAAACCGTTTTGATTATATGATTCGCCCTCACAGATTTGCGCCGAAAATTCCACAGTAACAGATTGATGTAAAGAAAGAATCAACACAGCGGTATCTATGCAACCGTTGGTGTTGGCACTATAATGATAGTATGTTCCGGACTGGGTGACAGTGGTGTCGGACAATGTCCAGTAGAATTCGGCACCGCAGGTGTCCACCGTTGTTTCCATATAATAGCCGTGATCGACCGTAAGGTGCAGCGTAACCACACTGTCGCAGCCGTCAGCATTGGTGAACGTCTGCACATAGTCACCCGACAGGGTATAGACCGAGTCATTCCAGATATAGCTGCCACAAGCAGTTTCCGCATATTCCACCGTTTCCGAATGTTTCAGCGTAAGGTGCAGCGTGACCACACTGTCGCAGCCTGAAGCGTTCGTGAAGGTGTGTGTGTAGTCGCCGCTCTGCGTGTAGGTCGCACCGTACCACGTGTAGTTGTCGCATGCGGTATTGTAAAACTCGCTGTAAACTGTTGTGCAAGGAGGAGTTTGTGTGCTTATGTCTATCATATAGGTTGCTTTCTCGCCAAATTGGCCATTGTCAAGAAAAAGCTCTACATTGCCCTCATTCTGTATCATCATGAAATAACCTGCACCAAAACCAGAATTGATACCATCACCATAAAGATCATAAACCTCAAGACGGTGGCAACCACCAATCTGAGGTTCAAAGGAGTATGTGTGTGTGGTCGTACCATTATAAGATAAATTGGCCCAAGGTCCTCCGGACAAAACCACATTTCCCTCTGGGTCGAAAATTTTGAACGTGGTTTCAGATGCGTATCTGTCTGTAACAAGGGTGAAAGTCATGTCGCCGCCGCAGGAAGAAACATTCTTTTTTATAGTCCCGGATTTGGAAGTGAGATTCACATTCATGCCGTTTATAGCATTCACTTGAACGGTAACAGTGTTGATGGTGTTCAAGTTGAGATTCAGGATAGGTGTATGGATGGTGTCCGTACCCCATGAGGGTATATTGCCGTTCCAGGTGGCTGTCTGCACCGCTCCGTTGTTAACCATGTATGTGTAAACCAGGGAAGTAACAGTGTTTGCACCTTTGTTTTGGAACTCGAAATAGGCATTTCCATGTTCGTTACATTCCACATTTTCCAATTCATTTACAGAAAGGAGAGCTCCGTTAATGGCAGGAAGATTGATGCGCTGAATCGGAACTTCAATGCTGGTGAGCACCTCTTGATGGCCTTCACAGACAAACGCAATAAAACGAAGATTATCCAAAACAGCATTGATGGGGTTCGGCGAGCCTAATTGTTCGGGAATCACATAATCGTAAGTTTTCTCAACCAGAGTGCCTTGTGAAACGGTATAAATGGTCTCTCCCCACTGGCCGGTAACCAAATGACGTAACATGTGCATGTGGTTGTACTGGCCATCTACAATTTGGCTGGGATTGAAATCCATCCCGTTTTGTGCTCCCAACACGTTGTCTTGAATGATTGCCAGATTCAAGGCGTTTGACGTGACCGATTGCGAACCTGTGTAATAAAGCTGGATGCGTACATGCAGCGTACGTGTAGCATAATCCAGCGTGCCTTCCGCCGCGATGTTCACCGGTGAAGTGATTTGTGAAATCTGGTAAGCGGCTGAGCGCCAATAACCTCTATTCAAGGCAGTGCCCGAACCTGAAAAAACGTGTCTGTTGATGGTGCCAGACGGATAACCATCCAGATTCGTCTGATCGGCCAAGGCTGTGCCAAACTGTGTGGTATATGTGTTGTATGCTAAATACCCAGTATGAATGTTGATGATGTTCACATGTCCCGGGAGTTCTGCCGCCAGCTCGTTGGCCATGCGGTGACCGTCCGGACACCAAGAGCAGCCGACACCGGTGTATTCCTCCAAAAGCACATTCCGGTATGTAGGTGTGAGCGATACAATCGTGTCGCCGATTTGGGCGGTCACTGCGGAAGAGGTAAGGAATAAGGAAATGAAAACAAGTAACGAATCTTTCAGAAATTGTATCAGTTTTACCATATATGTTGTTTTTACTGTTATCATTAAAAATAGAAAACCGTTGTTTGTCCTTGTGATAGAACGATGGCGCAAAAATAGCAAATATAAAAGGGGACATCGTCGATTACTTATCCACAATGGCTGCATTTTTATCAACAATTGTGCGATATACAGTACGCAATTGTTAAAATACGAAAAGAGAATTGAGGTTAGAGACTCTTTGCTTTCAATGCTTGTTGTTAAATAACAGTCTGTTTCACAGTGTTTTATTCTTGTGATAAAAAAAATCGAAAAAAAGTTTGGTGGATTCCAAAAAAAGTGTATTTTTGCCGCCGATTTGATCTGTTAGCTCAGTTGGTTTAGAGCGCTTGCTTGACAGGCAAGAGGTCACTGGTTCAAATCCAGTACAGATCACTACTTGTGAAAGGAGGCCGTGTGCAAATACGGCCTCCTTTCAGTTTCTGTCAAACAGAGAGAATTTCATGTAACATTAGGGTAGAATTGGAATTTGGGATGCTATGCCCCGTAATGATCCAATGCAAAATGTGCTACAATTTCATCCATCTGTCAAATTCTTCAGCGCTAACGAGCTTTAACTCCAGAGCTGATTCGCGCAGCGTGAGGCCGTGTTCATGGGCGTGTTGGGCGATTTTCGCGGCATTGTAGTAGCCGATGTGCGGGTTCAGCTTTGTGACTAACATCAACGAGTTGTGCAGGTGCATGGAAATGCGTTCAAGATTTGGCTTTATCCCCTTGAGACAGTGGTCGTTGAAAGAGTTTATGACATCCGCCAGCAGCCGTGATGACTGCAATAGGTTCCGCCCGATGAGCGGCATGAAGACGTTGAGCTGCAAATGCCCCTGCATGGCGCCGGTGGTGATGGCCACATCGTTGCCGATGACTTGGCAGCATACCTGCGACAGTGCTTCGCACTGCGTGGGGTTCACTTTGCCGGGCATGATGGAGGAACCGGGTTCATTGGCAGGAAGAATCACCTCGCCCAAGCCGCAGCGCGGACCGGAGTTGAGCAACCGGAAGTCGTTGGCTATCTTCATCAAGGAAACGGCCAACCGTTTGAGCGCTCCCGACATCTCGCACAGCGAGTCGTGGGTGGCCATGGCCTCGAATTTGTTGGGGCAGTTGCTGAACTCATAGCCCGTGAATTGGTTGATGTATTGTAACGCGATCTTGTCGTAACCATCGGGCGTGTTGATGCCGTTACCGACCGCCGTTCCGCCGATGGGAAGCTCCATCAAGTGCTTGAGACTCTGTTTGATGACCTCATATCCGTGCTCCAATTGCGACAGATGTCCTGATAATTCGTCGCCCAAGGTCAGAGGTGTCGCGTCCATCAGGTGGGTGCGCCCGATTTTCTTGATGTCGGCATATTCGGCGACTTTTGTACGGTAAGTCTCCATCATCCGTTCCAAGGCAGGCAGAGTGCGGGTGATGATGCTCTTTGCAGTGGCGATCCTCATGCCCGTGGGGAAGATGTCGTTGGTTGATTGCGACTTGTTGACATCGTCGTTGGGGGAAAGGTATAACGGGTAGTCGGTGAGCTGGCCGCCGTGGAGCTGCTGGGCGCGATGGGCGATCACCTCATTGACGTTCATGTTGGTCTGCGTGCCCGAGCCGGTCTGCCAAATGTGCAGCGGGAACTGGTCGTCCCATTGTCCGGTGGTGATTTCGTCGCAGACGGTCACAATCAGGTCGCGCTTGTCCGCCGGCAGTACTCCGCAGTCAAAATTGGCGCATGCCGCCGCTTTCTTGGCCGTAGCGATGCCGTAGATAATCTCGATAGGCATGTGCTTCTTCCCAATTTCGAAGTTCTCCATCGCCCGTTGCGTTTGCGCACCCCAGAGCTTGTCGCTCTCCACACGCATTTCCCCTAAAGTGTCTTTCTCGATTCTGTATTCCATTTTTTTCGATTTTCGATTTTCGGTTTACGGTTTACGGTTTTCAAATAATCCGTCAATTATCTTATTATCTCATCATTTTTTCATCGTTTTTCATCATTTTTTCATCGCACATTCATCGCACATTCATCGCCTAATCGTAGAACTTCCAGTTCACTCCCACCTCGAAGTTCCTCCCTTGCATCGGGTATCCAGGCGTGGTGATATATCGGAAGCTCAAAAGGCCGGCGATGAGGTTGCCGCCGCGCACGAAGAATGAGAGTCGTTTCACGCGAAAGGCAAGATGGGCGTTGACATACAGGTAGTTGCCTGTGATGATGTATTGCTGGGCGTAGAATTGGTGCAGGAGGGGATTGTAGCCGTCGGCATAGTACTTCGTGTTGTAGAACAAGTCCACACCGACTTGGAAACGCAGCCGTTTCTTGAAGATACGAGTGGTGTAAAGAGCCCCTAACTTTCCGGCAAAAAGCGGTACGGCAATTTCCTTGTTGGTGGCGTGTTGCAGCGCCAGTTGTGCGTCTATGCAGAAATGTTTTGTACGTACTGGCGCGTAAAGCATCAGTTGGATTACTTGGAAGGGCTTGTCTAATTGGACTGGCTCGAAATTGTTGTTAAGGTAAATGTAGCGGCCTGCGTTGATGAAGTTGAAGGAGGCCTTATAGTTGAAAATCGTCCAATAGAGGCCTGCTTTGAAAAAATTCTGTTTTTTCCAGTCATACGTCCAGAAGTTGTTGTTTCCGAGGTAGTTGCTGAAGATGTAGTCAGGTGAGCGGCGGCTGAATATGGCTTCCAGGCCAATATAATGTTGCTGTTTCTGGTTGATGGTGAATCGGAATCCTGCTCGTGCCAAAGCATCGTTTTGGGTGTATTTGAGAAGATTGTAGGAAAAGAGACCATAAATCTCCCAGACTTTGAACAGCCTGATGGAGGTCCGGGCGAACAGGCATAGGCTGTTGTCATGCATCTGCGGGCTTCGGGCGTTCATATATTCGTGCCGCAGCCCCCCAGCAATTCTGAGGAAATAGTACTGGTCGCCGATAGTGTCTGTCGGACTGAAATTTGAGAGTTGCAAGGTGTTGGCGATGGAGTAGTATTGTACGGAATCGTTTGTCGTGTCGGTATTGATGTAGTAGCGATTACGGTAGAACATGTTGTTCAGGTCATAATCGAAGAAATGGCTGGAATGATAGTTGAAATCGAAAGTGTGACTGATTGTTCCGAAATAATGCCCTTTCTTGTCTTTAATGTTGTAGTAGTTTGTGATTTGGAGAGAGTGTGTGTTAATTAGGGACTGACCATTGCTGAACATCACCGGGAAGCTGGTCAGGTCGTAGGTGATGGTTGAGTCGTGCCTCGGGTCGCGTTCGGTGAAGTCGGGACTGTACTCCAATCCGCCGTTTTCGGAAAATTTGGCGTGGTTGTAGATGTATGCCAACAATAGGCCGTAGTTTTTCTTGGGTGTCTCATATCGGAAAGTGGCGTCAAGTGTCAGCCTGTTGACTTCCTGGTGGATGAAGTAACCCTTGTCGCTTGCTGCGTCAATGTTGATGGCAAAATCGGCCTGACGGATATGTTGGGCATGTGTCGCCTTGATGGCGAAACCTGTTAGAAAAGTGTACGTGAAATTCAAATCCGTGTAGGAGGGGGTGACATTATAAAGCTTCAAGTCAGTCATCTTCTTGAAATACAGTGGATAGGGTAGGGTGATCATAGAAAATCCAGAGGGTTGTTGGATGTCGAAGATCATGGACTTGTGAGCCTGTCCGTTGATGCCAAGCGACTGGTAGAGATTTTCAGTTTGCCATAGGGGGTCGTATTCCGCGATGTGGACGAGAGATGTGTCGATGTTGCAATATTGTACAGGGAGAAAAAGGAGATTCGGCCACGGAGCATAGCGGGTTGGCATGTAGTCCGGTGAAATGGCCATGGCAGAGTCTATTTTGGGGCGGCTTTCCTGTTGCTCTTGCGCGCATACGGCCGTCACCCCGAAAAGGAAAAGGCATAACAGTAATATGTATGTCGTTGGCTTATAGTTCATTGAAGGATGCCGTAAGGTCTTTTTTTTATGTCGCAAATGTACATAAAATACAAATATATGCAAACAAATGTTTAGCCGAACATCTCCCACAAGGTCAACATCTTGTACACCAACGAGGCGGCCATGACATCCGAGACCTTGCTGTCTTCTTGCGGGCAAAGTTCCACAACATCGAAACCTACAACGTTTTTGCTGCGGAACACTTTCTCTATAAATTGTAAGGTGGGGTACCATTGAAGGCCGCCGGGCAGTGGAGTGCCTGTGGCAGGCAGAATTGAAGGGTCGAAACCGTCGAGATCCACAGTGATATAGACGTTCTCTGTGAGCCGTTCCACGGCCTTGTCCATCCATTCTTTCCTTTCGTGGATGAGATGGGCGTAGAAGATGTTTTCGGGCACTACGTTGGGCATCTCTTCGGAGCATACGTTGCGTATGCCCACCTGTACCACACGGGCGTATTCTTGAGCTCGGCGCATGACACAAGCGTGGTTGTAGATGGAATTATGGTAGCTGTCGCGCAGATCCGCATGTGCGTCAATCTGCAGGACGGACAGGCTCTTGTGACTTTCTGCCATGGCTTGGATGGCTCCCGCAGACACGGAATGTTCGCCGCCCGTCAGTATGATGCGTTTCCCCTCGTTCATGAAATGTTTCACTCGGCTATAGACGGATTTCACCATGGCTTCCGGCGATCGGAAATCATAGTCGTGATGGTCGGTGTAAACACCTGCTTGACATGCCTCGTACTGGTATTGGATGTCGTACAATTCAAGGCTGTCGGAGGCGTCCAGTATTGCTTGAGGACCTTTGTCTGCTCCTTTCACAAAAGTGCTCGTGCCATCGTAGGGCACGCCCAAAATCACGTAGCGGGCGTTATCCAAAGCGTACAGCCGCTCGTCATCCATGTCTAAAAAGTGGTTCATTCGTTTTATCATAACAGTTCTGATTTTGTATATCGTTAGGTTCTCTTTTTGTAACAGCCTTGTTCCTAATATTTGTTTGTGCAATTATGAAAATCGACTTGTGTGGCTTATTGCCGTGATAATTTTGCCTTAATCCCAACGTCTTACGTCTAATTATACCAATCGAGTCCAATCACTGTTCGTTTCCACGTGAATTGTGCGGATGCCCAACTGTGCGGCGGAGTCGGTGTTGCGTTTGCTGTCATCAATGAAGAGCAGCTGTTCGGGACGGATATCCTCTTGGAGGAGTACATGCTCGAAGATTTCCCGTGAGGGCTTTAGCATTTTGCACTCGAAACTGACATAGAGAGTGTCGAAATATTCGCGGATTGGGCGGCCATGACCGTCAAAAGCCCCGCTTTCGGCCCATTCGAAGAAGAACGGGTTGGTGTTGGAGAGCAGGCAGACACGGTACCCCTTTTCACGTAGTTGCTGGATGGTGTCAAGGTTGCGTTGCGGGATTCCTTTCAGATAGCCGAGCCAGGCATAGAGGCACTGCTCGTGCGTGAGCGGTTTCCTGGTAAGACGGCTGAGTTCGCTGACGAACGTGTCTGCCGAGATTTGTCCGCCCTCCAGTTGGCCGAAAAGCCCCTGCTGGTGGTATGGGTTGAGATAGTCGCGTGCTTCAGCGACTCCAATCTCCTCAAAACGGGAGACCGCCTGCTCATGGTCGATGTGGAGTACCACGCCGCCCATGTCCAAAGCAATATGGGTGATGTTTTTCATCGTTTTCTGTGCTATAATTACAATGGGAAAAAGTCCCATCTTCATTCAATGTTTGTCAGGACGTTCAAAGCATTTGGTATTAGTGAGATGTTGTAGTCGCCGACAGGAAGTAGCTCACCTTCGGTTTCGGCGCGGAAATTTTGGTCGGAATGGATTTGCGCATTCGAGATTTTTAGGATTCTCACTCCTTCGATCTTGTCGATGTGGTCGCCGCTTTGCATGTTTCTCAGTTGGGCAATCACTTGTGGGATGCGCATTTTCGGAATCACAATCAAGTCGATAAAGCCGTCGTCGGGCACGGCATATTTGGCTTCGCGGATGCCGCCGCCGTTGTACTGGCAGATGGCCGCAATCACCATGAAGACTTTCCCGTTGAAAGAAAAACCGTCATCTGTGGACACTTGTATGGCTTTGAGCTTATGGGAGAGTAGCGTTTTCAGGAGGGAAAGAATATAGACGTTGAATCCGAACAAGTGGGGTGGGTGATAGGTTACATCGTAGATCACGTCAGCATCGAAGCCGAAGCCGGCGATATTGATGAAATAGCGGCTTTCAGTCCGTCGGTCGGGTGTTGTGCTGGTCACTATGCCGATGTCGTGCTGCAAGAACCTCCCTTTCTGCCAGATATCTATTGTTTCATCAGGAGACTGGGGGTAGTGGTGGGTGCGGATCCAGTCGTTGCCGCGGCCCATGGGCAGGACGGCGAGAAAGACTTCGCGGGTGTTGACCCCGGAGGTGAAGATGCCGTTCACCACTTCGTTGAGGGTGCCGTCGCCGCCGCCGGCCACCAGATGCCGTATCCCGTTTTCACACAGCGACTTGGCGGTGGCGATTCCGTCGCCGGGTTTGGTCAGACGGTGGAGTTCGTAACGGATTCCCACACTTTGCAGTTTCGTAGCTATGGGCTGCCATTTCGCCTCGCATTTCTTTTCGTTGGCGTTGATATTGAGCAGGATGTGCCAACAGTAATCTTTCACTTGCAGATGTTCCATATCCATTTTTTCGGACGGCAATAATACGAATTTTTCAGAGATGATGAACGTTTGGGATTGTGATTGACCGCAAAAAATCGTATTTTTGCCGCTTAAAATTCCGATTATGCGTTATCAACCTTTGTCAGCTGAATTTTACACCCGCAACCGCCGCAATGTGGTCGGTGAGATGGCGGAAAACTCTGTGGCACTGCTCGTTTCGCACGACGAGTATCCACGCTGTGGCGACACCACTCATCCTTTCCGGCAGAACTCCGAACTGCTCTATCTGTGCGGCATTGACCAAGAGGAGACCACCTTGCTCCTCGCCCCGTGGCACCCGAACCCGGACTACCGCGAGGTGCTTTTCATCAAGAACCCGTCGCCAGAGAAAATCGTCTGGTTCGGGCATCGGCTTTCCAAAGAGGATGCCAAGAAACTCTCCGGCGTGCGGAACGTGATGTTCAACGAGGAGTTCGAGAGCGTCCTCAACGCCGTGATGGTGCAGTCGGAACATGTCTATCTCCATATTCCCGAAGACCCGCGTTTCCGGCAGGAACTTCCGACCCGCGAGATCCGCTTCGCCAAGCAGCTGAAGGAGAACTACCCGCTGCACGACTATCGCCGTCTCGCTCCGATTCTATATCCGCTGCGCAACGTCAAACAGCCCGAGGAATTGGCCGCGATGAAGAAGGCGTGCGAGATTACGGGCAAGATGTTTGCGAGGGCGTTATCTGCCATCGCACCAGGAAAATACGAGTATGAGATTGAGGCGGAGATGACCTACGAGGTGATTCGCAATGGCGCCACCACACATTCGTTCGCTCCCATCATCGCCGCCGGTCCTGACACTTGCATCCTTCACTATATCAAGAACGACAAGCAGATGCGCGACGGCGACCTGCTGCTGATGGACTTCGGCGCGGAGTACGCAAACTACGCCGGCGACTGCTCCCGCACCGTTCCCGTGAACGGCAAGTTCACCCCGCGACAGAAGGCGGTCTATGAAGCGGTACTTTCTATTTACAGGGAGACCATCCCGCTTTTCAAGCCCGGCATGACCATCCACAAAATTAACGATTACGTTTTTAAACGGATGGACGAGGAGTTGATTAAGCTGGGATTATATACACAGGAAGATATTGACAATCAAGATTCTGCGATGCCTTGCTTCAAGAAGTACTACATGCATAACACCAGCCATTTCATCGGGTTGGATGTGCATGATGTAGGCCAGCGCGATTGGGTGTTCCAACCTGGCAACGTGCTGAGTTGCGAACCCGGCATCTATATCGCCGAGGAAGGCATCGGTGTCCGCATCGAAACCGACGTGGTCGTCGCAGACAACCCCATCGACCTCATGGCGGATGTGCCCGTGGAAGCCGAAGAAATTGAAGCGAGAATGCGCGGTTAGCAGTTAGCATTTAGCAGTTAGTAGTTAGCAGTTAGTAGTTGGAGGTTTTGAACTGTTGGGTGTTGGAACTTTCTTTGTGATGTTTGGTGGGCGAATCGTTTTTCTTTTTAG
>CAMJPH010000014.1 GCA_946407715.1 uncultured Bacteroidales bacterium
CGATTCTACTTGAAAAGGTACTTATTGCAAAAAACAAGCTTGCGAAACTTGAATATACAATATGATGAAGCCGCAAGATATTGTAATATTACTAAAGAAAATAACACCATCAGGACAGCATTTGTCGTGTCGGAAACTGGCGGAATCGATAGGGATGAGCGTCTCCAGTGTGAGCGAGAGTTTGGAGCGTTGCCGGAATGTCCAACTGATAGACCGCAATAAGAAGCGCGTCAACACAATGGCTTTGCAGGAGTTTCTGATTCACAGCTTGCAGTATGTCTTTCCCGCCGTCACCGGACGAGTTGTACGCGGCGTGCCGGCCTATATCAGCGCCTCCCCCCTGAAGGAGCAAATCTCAAACAGCGGTGAGAGCTATGTCTGGCACTATACGAAAGGAAATGCCAGAGGACAACAAATAGAGCCCCTGTATCCTTCTGTTCCAGGCGCCATTTTGCAAGATGAGGTGCTTTATCAATTGTTAGTGATTGCCGACACGCTCCGCCTCGGCCGCGCTCGGGAGAGGGAGATCGCCATTGAAGAACTTGCCAAACATATCAACCGCTATGTCGAAAACCAATAACGAACGGCTGCAAGAGGTGGCGGAGGGTATGCAAGACCTTAACGAACGGCTCGTGTATGTCGGAGGGGCAATGGCCGGCGTATATGCCACGGATTTGGCAAGCGTGAACGGTTTGTCTTGGAGTCGGGCAGATCCATCTACCGATTGCCGGCAACCTATTATATCGCCACAAAGATGGAGGCACTGTTTTCACGGGGTGGACAAGATTGGCGAGGCGCAAAGGATTTTGAGGACATTGTTTACGTGCTGAACTATTGCCCTGAATTTGTGGATTATTTCAAAACGGCTGACGAGGAAGTGCGCACCTATCTCTCCAAATAGTTTGCCTTGATGTTGCAACGCCCCAATTTCCCTGAGGAGTTGGAGTGCGCATTGCCCTCAGATGAGATCGAACGCGTGGATACGCTCCTTGAAACTATGCATCAGATGGCATCTTATACTCTGACAACGAGCAGTTAGTATCTTGCTTGTTTTCGTATGGATTGTTATAATCTTCCAAGGGGGTGTGTCAAAAGTCAGTTTTGGCAAAAATCAATATTTGATTATCAGATAGTCACAAGCTAAAAAATGCCGTTTCTTGGACTTTTGACACACCCTCTTTTCACATTAGCGTATGCCTGAAAAAAATAGCATCGTTTCATCATTCATCATCCCAAACGCCCTCCTCGCTCATTTCCGGCAGCAGCGCGGCGGCCTGGTCCGTCGGCAGGGCCTCAACCTCCCGAAGTTTGCGGTTGATGGCCTTAGTGCGCTTGCCCTGAAGTTCCTCTATGGTGTTAGAAGCTGTGTCAATATTCTTCTTGGCTTTCTCAAGAAGGGTACCGAATTTAGAAAACTCCGTCTTGATCGCACCCAGTGTCGTCCAAACATCGTTACTGCGTTTTTCAATAGCCAAGGTGCGAAATCCCATTTGCAAGCTGCTGAGCAGGGCACCCAATGTGGTGGGTCCCGTGACGAGCACGTTCCATTTGTCCCTCAGTTCCTGGGTGAGTTTCGAACGGCGGACGACCTCGGCGTAGATGTTCTCAACGGGTACGAACATGATGGCGAAATTGGTCGTGTCGGGGACGGAAATGTATTTGCTGCTGATGTCCTTCGCCATAGCCAATATCGTGTTCTCGAACTGACTGGATTTCGATTTGATCGCCGCAGCATCTCCCGTGTCTATGGCATCGACATACTGGTCATAGACATCCTTGGGGAACTTGGAGTCGACAGGCAGATACACCGAGCCGTGGGGATCATCCTTGCCGGGCAGCTTGATGGCAAATTCCACGCGTTCCGAACTGCCGGGCACGGTGGCCACATTCTCATCGTACTGCTCGGGAGACAACATCTGCTCCAACAACGCCTTGAGTTGCAGCTCCCCGAAATTGCCACGCACTTTGACATTGGTTAACGCGTTCTTCAAACCTCCGACATCGGAAGCGAGGTTCTTCATCTCGCCCAACCCTTTTTGGACGCTTTCGAGTTGCTCGCTGACCAGCTTGAAAGACTGCCCGAGACGGTCGTTCAGGGTCTTCTGCAGCTTCTCATCCACCGTTGCCCGCATCTCATCCAACCGTTTCTCTGTCGTTTGGATCAGGTCCGACTGCCGCTTGTCCATTTCGGCAAACCGCTCCTTCTGAGCTTCCACCATCTTTTCGGTGTTCTTCTCGAACCCTTCCTGGAACTTCTCGGACATCGTGGTCAGCTCTTTTCCTCGACGATGGAACGCAGCGCATCAAGTTTGGTTTCCGTAGTCTTAATCAAGTCCGACTGACGTTTCTCCATCTTCTCAAAACCGGCATTCTGCGCCTCAACCGATTTGTCAGTGTTGGCATCGAATGTTTTGAAGAATTGCTCGAACGATTTTGTCAGCGTCGTGTTGGTGGTATCCTTCAAGTTTTCAAGTTTGGACTCCATGGTGCCCACAAACTCCTTGTTGCGCTTCCCCATGTCATCGAAGCCTTCTTTTTGGAAAGAATTGAGTTTTGCGACATTGTCACCAAATGCGGTCTGAAAGTCCGTAAAGGCTTTCTTTGTCTCTTCTCGCTGGTTTTTGGACGTTTCCGACGATTCTTTCCTCAACTGACTGACATTTTCAGTGAATTCAGAGCGTAATTTGTTCACCGTGCCCGAAATCTCTTCGCGCATCTTCCCCACGTTGCCAGAGAGTTCCTCCCGCATCTTTCCCATGTTGTCCACCGTTTCCGTCCGCATGTGTCCGACGCTCTCCGACAGCTCTTTTCGGATTTTGTCGATGTTGTCCGACAGTTCCTGCCGGGCGCTCCTGTTCTCTTCCGAGATTTTCCCTTCCAAGCGGTCGAAATCTTTCGAAGAGACATCCGAGGTGGTTTCTTGTCTGGAAAAGACTTTGACCATAACGATGACTGTGCAGATGGTGCAAACTGCCACCAAAGCTAAAATGATGTAAATGAATGTGTTCATAGCGAGATATTTGATGAATAATAACGTTGATTTTCGGCGGCAAAAATACAACGGATAGGTTCAGGGATGGTGAACGTATTCGATTCTGAAAATAGACACGTAAAAATTACGCAATCACCCCATGTAGCTTCTCCACATATCGCCTTATTGAAACAAGGTTGGTACCGAAAACAGTGTGGAGATCCACGCCTCGGAAATTTTCGTCGGTGAGGAGCGTTTCAGGAGTGATGTCGCCGTTTTCGCATACATAACCGATGATTTGGTTGAGATATTCTTCCTGAAGACTATTCAACACAATGTCACTCAGAAATTCAGAATACTTTTCCTTAGCAATGCGTCTGTCTATGCCGATGATGGAGCGGATGAATGCTGCCACTCGGTCACCACAAATCATCTGTCCCTTCTTGACATAATCCTCATATTCCTCTTTGGTGCCGAGTTCCTGCCAACAGATGCGTTCCAACTCCACAATGTCGGCTGGAGTGAGTTGCTCCAAACGGTAGATTTTGTTTATTGCTTCACTGTCTCGGTGCTCTTTTAGATAGTCCAAAATGCGAGTGTGGTAGTCCGTCTCAAATTCAGGTTTCTCAACGCCCTCCTTTTCCTCCATTGTGTCGGAGATGTTGATGAAGAACGTCTCATGCTGCGAGCCCAATGTCACATACACAATACCCCTCAATTCTAATCGGACATCTTCCAACCGCTCGAGCGAAGCGGTATCCCAAAATGCGAAATTGCTGACCTCTATGATGATATCCATCTTCTCCATCACGGCGGGAATACTTGCCTTACGCTGAAGAAGTTGGCCTATGTCGGAAACTTTTTTCTTGCTACGTCGGGCATTCACCTCTTTCGTAAGTTTGGAAAGTTCAATGTGCAGCATCAATGCGTCGAACATCCGGCTCCCGTTGTCGTCCTGTTCGTTGAGAATCATGGGAGCAATCTTTTGTTTCATGTCCACCGCATCCAGTTCAGAAAGATAGAGCCATTTCTGTCTCTGCTTGAATCTATCGACAACATCCAAGTGCTTTCGGACAGAAATATGCTTTTCATTCAGCTGATTCACCTGCTCATACAATTCGTCTTTCAAGCTGGTGCATAGTTCTTGTGCAAAGGTGTCCTGCTGGTATTTTTGATGTTGAAGAATCACCGCAATGTCGAGCATTAGCCCGAAAAGGCGTTCCGACAGCGACATCGTGGGTTGGGGCTCGTGACCGTTGCTGTTATCGTTGAAGTACTCAAAGTTCTCACACCAGTCGAAGATGTAGAATTCTTTCTTGTCGGTGCCATCTGAGAATATACCTGGACTAAGGCGGGTTCCGCGCCCGATCATTTGGATAAACTTAATCTTGCTGTAAACGGGTTTGAAGAACACAAGGTTCAGAATATCAGGCACATCAATCCCCGTATCAAGCATGTCCACTGAAACGGCAATTTGCGGCATCTTTTCCCGCACCTTAAACTTGTCAATGATATCCTGTGCATAATTCACGCTATAATCCACCAGTTGACAAAAAACGCTGCCAAATCGGGGATAAAGCGCATAGAAACGATCTACAACCAACTGAGCATGCTTGTGGTCGTAAGCAAAGATGATGGTTTTGCCTAATTTGTCGCCATTGTTCACTTTCAAACCATTGTTCATCAAATCCTGAATGACGATGTCAACAGTGGAAATATTGTAGATATAGTCGAAAAGCTCTTTCTTTTCAATATCGCGTGGGGTTTTGGTTTGGGGCAATCCCGTCTTCATTTCCGCACGCGCTTTCTCGTACTCCCAAGCCTGGTCCAACTGCTCTTTTTCATCGTCAGTCAAAGAGTCATACAAAATGCCTTCCCGCAGTCGTCGGGTGGTTCGTGAAATCGGATTATAACCCACAAGCCAATGATCGTTTTCGGCCTCTGTTTGCGTGTAGGTGAAATTGGGCTCGTTGCTCTCAAGCTGAAACAGGTCGAAAGTACTGCGGTCAACCTCGTCGCGGGGCGTTGCAGTTAACCCCACCAAGAAACTGTCGAAATACTCAAAAATGGCCGTGTATTTCCTGAAAACGGAACGGTGCGCTTCATCAAGGATAATGAGGTCAAACCGACCGATAGAGAACTCCTTGTCCTCAGCATCAATGTAGTTGATCATCGTCTGGTAGGTGCTGAACATTAGTCGGGTGCTCCGACGGTTGTTTTCATCCTCGGGCTCGGTGAGTTTGCAAAAGGAGTAGTTGTTCAGATGTTCCCTGAAATTATCGTATGCTTGTTTCACCAACGAGGTGCGATCGGCCAGAAACAGCACGTTTTTCACCCATTGGTTACGCAATAGGACATCGCAGAGCGAGATGGCCACACGGGTCTTTCCTGTTCCCGTCGCCATTACAATCAACGCCCTTCTGTGCATGTCGTTCAGATGGTCGCAAACAGCACGGATGGCTCGTTTCTGATAGGCCCGGTTCGTGATGGAATCCTTGATGGCCAGATCCGTCATTTTTTTCCGACCTCTACGCGAAAGGATCAGTTCCAAATCATTGATAGTGTGGAATCCCATGACAGGACGAGGAGGATAGCCCAAGCCGTCGATGATTTTTGTGTGGAAACCGTTGGTGTAATAGATAACGGGGCGGACACCGTATTGATTTTCCAGACAATCGGCGTAAAGTTCTGCTTGGTGTTTGCCTCTCTTTTCGTCCACGCTGGTACGTTTGGCCTCCACCACGGCCAGCGGCTTGCCGTCTTTGCCGTAAAGCACATAATCGCAGTAACCCTCCTCTTTATTGTTGGGCATTCCTTCCACCCGAATCTCTATCCCGGCTTTGGCGGCAGCGGGCAAATTTTCTTGGGTGAGCACTTCCCATCCGGCTTCCGCCAGCAGCAGATCGATATATAATCTGCGGGTTTCAGCCTCTGACAGACCGTTCGGGAACTCTTTCACCGGTTCTTTGGCTGTTAGCGCTGTTTTGTCAGCGGCTGCCACAAAAGTATCGCTGGCGTTCACCTCCACGTCGGCGGGAGTGAGTATTGGATGCTCAGCCGTTTTGGGTATTAGATTCTTGTCGAAAGGATGAACTTCGTTGACTATTTTTAGCTTCAGCAGAATGGCGCCGACCACATTGTAGATGTTGAGCAGCGCAAAGAACGATTCTTTCTTTGTCACGCTCACCGTATGCGCAGCCCGGTTGCCCACTTTGCGCACATAGTGAACTGCCATCATCACACGGTCGTCGTTGACAAATTCACGGAACGGCTCGCCTTTAATCAACTCGAACAGCGTGGCCCTTTCGGGTCGGTCAAAGTTTTTCAGATAATAGAGCGCATAAACGATGTATTCCAATGCTTTTCGGGAATTGAGGGCACTGAAATCAGGTTTGCTGAGCTGATACTCTTCAGCCGCTGAACAGAAGGTGTAGAGGTCGTTCAGCCCCAAATCCTTTATGTAGTCGAAATTGCGCATAATCTCACTTGAAATGTGCTTTCACAAACTCATACCAGCTTCCGAAAGAGGCAATATGTTCCGTCTCCTCATATCGTTTGATCAATTGTTGAAGATACGCCGATTGCTGAACATCATCTGTGTTGTTCTTCGAATAGGTCATATTCCGTTCCTCCAACATTCTTTTCAAATAACGAACATGAAATCGCGCCGTCGTGGCAAACCTGTTCTCATCCATATTGCCCATCTCTTCCGGATTGTCCTTCCCCACATTGTAATAGCGGATAAATTCCAAGTATTCGGAGTTTTGCGGATTTTCTTTGAACACGCTTTGATTGCCTAAGAACCACGTCTCCATACAAACTTTTTGCTCAAAAACCACCAGTTCGGCATTTTGCAAAGACACACCGTTCAACTGCAATTCGGCATTGATTCTATCCAAATGGAATTGACGTGTCTCCTCTTCTGTATCGAGACAAACCAATAGATAGTCGTATTTTGGTCCGCCTTGTGCGTTAATCGCATTGATGTCCAGAACGGCATTCTTCACGTGTGTATAGATAGAGGGAATTCCTCCTGCGCTGAAAATGTAGTAGTTGTTCTCACGCACATCCCAAGCACTATGAATACGAGTATAGGTCGGGGCCAGCACAGAAAGCCATGCCGGATAAACAGACATTTCGGTCTTGTCACCTTCAACAACGATGTAAAAGTTCATTTTGTTTCGTGATTATGTTTCTTGATTATCTATTTTGTCCTGTCCTGTATTCCGGGGTTTGCAGCAGCTGCATAAACGCCTCGTGCTTCGAATGTTCGCCGATATGGAGTTCCTCGGCGGTATGCACATGCACATCGCTCCCGTTGCGCGTGAGGATCTTCCAATCCTTGACGGGAATGGCATTGATGATATAGGGGTGGTGACTGGTCATCACCACTTGGATGTCGGCCTCCGGTTCCATAATAAGATCGGCCAACTCGTTGATACAGTTCACGCCCAGTCCGTTCTCGAATTCGTCAATCATGATTACATCGCCGTCGTTGGCCAACACCAACGTGATAATTTGCGACAGGGTGCGCATCATACCGGAGGAAATGGCATTTTGGGGTATCCATGCATCTACGTTTTTTTCTCTAATAATTAGAACAGGGGATAGTGAATCATTAAAAGATTTAACCGATATGAAATCAATTTTCTCAACAGTTGGGAAAATGTTTTGAAATTTACTACAAATGATGTCAAACTCATCTAGTTTGTTCTCCCGAAGCAAGAACAGCTTTTCTAATGGGGCTACGTAATATAACTCCTTGATTTGTTTAATACTAAATGTAGTTTGTTTATCCTTATCCACTATTGGTGAGAAACTTATGGATTCATTGGTCATATTCCAATAATCACATTGCATAAAACCGTTGTATATTGGTTTTATGGAAGCTTCTTCTTTTAACAACTCTACGGCGCTTTTGGCGTTGTCTAATTTCACAATCTCTTTACCTTGATATTTGAAAGAATCCTTTGAACGTAAAACGATGATTCCCTCGTTATCAGAAATCTGTTCCCAAACAAGGGTAAATTTGTTTTCTTTAAATTCAACAAAATTAAAATTATCCGTTGCCTCAAATTCACCTTCCCAAATGTAATCCCGACCATTTTGCTCGAACTCAACATTCCATTTGATTCCATTATAAGAAAAGCCTTTGGCGATAAGGCATAACACATTAATAAAGTTCAGAATCCGGGTTTTCCCCACGCCCGATGCGCCCACCAAGAGTGTAAGCATAGGATTGAACTGGATGTTTTCCACATTCCAACCAGAGATTTTGTCCTTTGCGGTTATTGATTTGAATTTCATATAGCCTAATAAATTACAGGTTGCAAAGATACAGTTTATTTGATTATATCTCCATTATCCCCTTTATTTTTCCATAAAGCATAGAATTGGTATGTCATAATCATCAATCAGCGGCTAATCTGTATTCGAAACAGGATGGGTCGATAGCGAAAGCCTCTTTCAAGTCTTTAAACATCTGTTGGTTCATAGAAGGCAGGAATGAAACATAGTTGTTCACGGCTGCTTGGATTGCACTGATACTGTCTTTGTTTTTGACCCAGTTTTGAGGTATGAACGCTTTCTCTTTGAGTTTTGCTGTCTCTTCGCCTTGAGCATAGGCGTTGTTCATGCAATTTGCCACAATACTAATTATTGTGTCCACCATATTGTGATTTTGGGCTACAACAAGGCATTGATAGGGTGAAGGTACGGTGTCCCTGCCATTCAATTTGGCAACAATGGATGAAATAGTGAACAAGAAATGATATGGCGCGTATGCTTTCATAGTCAGGATGGTCTGATGAATGCTTAATGGATTATCCTCAGTCCAAACGCTCATAATCTTATTGTACCAATAATTCAGCGCGTAAATATCTTCGGGCTTATATTCCTTCTTGAACAGCGTATCAAAATACTTGTCAAAGATTTTGGTTTCACCATACGAAAGGTTGGGGCGTTGCGAATACCAAGCGATAAGGAACTTGCCCAAATACGATAGTTCAACAAAAAACTCTTTGTTTTTATCAGCTGGTAGTTGGTCGCCTCGTTTAGCGGCAAAATAGCCATTCGGATATTTTTGTTCGTATGCCTTTTTGAGCCTCATCACGCGCTTGTCATTGCTTCTTAAATCTCTCGTTTTGACTGCGCTTTGCGTGTTGGTGTTGATGCTGATATTATCGGCTCGGTCTTTTTGCGGAATCTCGTAGAATCTGAAAAGGACATAAGCATCATCACGTTTTTTGACCACTTCGCTACACGAAAGAATCGTGTTTAGTGATTGGCAACCATTGACCACACTAACACCATGAACAATCAGTTTGCCATCTTCCAACTCCATTTTGTTGCAGATAGCCGTGATACCATTGTGGAAGAAAAAGAAATCTCCGCATTTGTCGCCTGTGATGGTTTTACGGATTTTCTTGTTTACGGCATTGCTGATTCCAAGGCTTTGACGGACATTTTTCTGGAACAATGTCCCGTTACTGATGCCAGGAAACTTGATGCACTCTTTCAGAGGCATAGCGGTTAAACACACATTGGTAGTACCGATACTGGTAAACAGATATTTTCCATCTTCAAGATTGATGGTGTGGTTAAGGCTTGGATTGTCCTTTTCCATCGTCTGTGTGTACTTATCATCAAGGCCGTTCCTGTCAACAACCACCAATTCAGCATCGTATGAAGAAACATCCTCGTTTGACAATGTGGATTGGAACGCCACGATGTCTCTTTGTGCATCTTCCGTAAATTCTGATGTCGTAATCAGCTCAAAGCATACATTGTAATCATCTTCGTTGATAGCTTTGGAAATCTCATTGAGTTTGATTTTTAGTCTGTCGTTAGCGCCATTTTGAAGCGCTGCCAAATCTTTCAATTGTGTCCACGATGAAATCACCTCCCTGACAGGTTCAGCATTGATGCTACCACCAAGGTAATACTTGCCTTGAACAATGAATACTTTTTGTTCGTCATCGTCAATATACACGGCATCAATCTGTTTGTCATTGGCTCCATCGGTGATGGAATCTTTAGCTTGCAGTGGGTCAAGCAAATGTATGTTTCTCATGTACCAAGCCACAAACCGTTGCCCATCATTGGGATAGTTCTGCTGGTAGTAGTTTTGCTTTATTTCGTTCTTAATTTTCTCTATGATGTCCATAATTAGTGTTATTTATTCTCAGTTTATTCTCCGAAATAATACTCCATCCGGCTGTCGAACAGGGTCTGCGCCTCAAGAATGGATTGGTTGATTAGCTCTTTCTGCCGCTCGATGGATTCCACCTTTTGGGCGAAGGATTGCTGGAGGGGAAGTGGGGGAAGGGATATAAGAGTTGATTTTACCGTACCAACAGAGCCAATGTTTTGTAGTCCAGAACCTTTCTTTTCAAAGCTGTTTTTAACAAACTCCATGGTAAAAAGGAAATAGGATTTATCTATCCTTTGATTAAGTGTAAACTTCAATAGTGCCTGATTCATCAGGCCTTTTTCAGCATCAATTGGAATCTCAAAAAACTCACCAATTGTACCAGAACAACTCATAATAATATCTCCACTCCTAACCTCAAATCGTTTTAATGTCCTAAACCTTTCTTCGCCTATATAATAATCTCCGATACTTGCATTTTTTTGAATTGCATGTTTTTGTTCGTAAACCTTGTATGTTGTCTCATCTGGTTTAACAAAAAATTCTTTCTTCAATGCGCTACCAAACGGTCCACGAACTATGGAAGAGCAAATCTCTTCAATTTTCTTCACCTCCCACCCCTTCTCATTCTCCACGGGGTCGCCGAACATGTCATAGAAGATAGCCTGCGCAAGGTTGTCCAGCTCCTTCACCTGCTGTTTCTTCTTCTCAATGACGAGGCTCAGTTTGTCCAGAAGTGAACATATAGCTTCTTGTTCTTGGATAGGAGGAATGGCAACCGTTACATTTCGAACAAGTTGACTGTTCAAATTATTTACAACACCTCCCACAGCAAGGCTTTCAAATTTTCGGTACATGGAAGGACTACTTAGATAATAATAAAGATAATCCTTATTGAACGTATTATAGTCATCATGTATGACTAACCATCCGTCATGTATGCAACCATCAACACCAAGTATGTAAGGCTTACCAAAACTCATTGAGTTGGATAAGATAAAATCTCCCTTATGAACAAAGCGTGATTTTTTCATTCCTTCAACTCGTATCTTTTCCTTTGTGGCTGAGATGTATTTACTACCCTCAACAGCATCTCCAATTTTTATCCAATTTATGCCGTCGGGAGCATTTGTTATGTAAGCCGATATAGGTCGAGGGGAACCACCTCGTTCAATGGTACAAACATCGCCAAGCTTTTTATATTCCCATCCGTGCTTCATACTACATCATTTTTTCAAGGTCAGACAAAGCACTGCCGATTTCGCCCTCAAGAGCTTTGATTCGGTCGAGAATGACCTCTGGCTTCTCATACTCCACCTTCACCTTCTCCACCTCTTTGTATTTGTTGATGGAAAGGTCGTAGCCTTTCTCGCGAATTTCTTCCACTGGCACAAGGAAGCTCTGGTCTTTTCGGGTGCGACTTTCCTCGGCGTCCAAATTCTTAAAACGAGCTATTACATCGGGGATGTCGTTGGCGGCAATGGGGTTGCGCTTGTCGTCCAACGAGAAGCCGTCGGCTTTCATATCGTAAAACCAAACCTTGTCGGTGCCGCCCTTGTCGGTTTTCGTGAAAATGAGGATGGCAGTGGAAACACCAGCATACGGTTTGAACACCCCAGAAGGCATCGAAATAACCGCCTGCAGACATTGCTTGTCAACCAACTCCTTTCGAATAGACTTGTGCCCCGTACTGTTGCCAAATAAAACACCGTCAGGCACAATGGAGGCGCAACGCCCGCCCAATTCCAACATGCGGATAAAGAGCGAAATGAATAACAACTCCGTCTTCTTTGTCTTTGTCATCGCCAACAATGTGGGGTTCACTACATCATGATCTAAGCTTCCCGAGAAGGGAGGGTTGGCCAGACAAAGCGTGTAGGTGCTCTCTTTGGTGTTTTGATTGGAAAGACTGTCCTGAGCCACAATGTTGGGGTTGTCCACCCCGTTCAGCATCAGGTTCATGGAACCGATACGCAGCATTTTGGGGTCGGTGTCGAAGCCGCTGAACATTCCCGTACGGAAATGTGTCAAGTTCTGCTTCTTCAACAGCTCCTGGGTGTAGTTCGCTTTCAGGTATTTGGCACTCTCCACCAAGAAGCCCGCCGTGCCCATCGCTGGATCGCAAATGCGGTCGTCCACCTTGGGTTGCATCAGTTCCACCATCATACGGATGATGTGGCGCGGGGTACGGAACTGTCCGTTGGTGCCCGCTGCGGCCATCTTGCCCAGTACATACTCATACACATCGCCCATTGTGTCGCGGTCGTTCATGTCCAGTTCCTGGATGCCCTCCACCACTTTCACCAGCGTGCGCGGCTGTTGGATGAGAAACACGGCATCGTTCATGAAGCGGCTGTAAGCCGAAGTTTCATCGTTGCTGATATTCTTGATAAAGGTAAACACATCGAATCGCACCGTGTCGAACATCTTTTCTGGCGTAAACTGACGAAACACATTCCAGCGCAAGTTGCTGTATGGAACGTCTTTGTCGGTATCGGGATTGTGCCACTTTCCCCTTTTGAACACCGCCTTCGGGTCTTCAAAATCATTCAATCCCATCGCCTGTGCGGTGGCCTCTTGGTTGAGTTGCGCATCGTCGAGCATCTTCATAAAGAAGAGATAGGTCATCTGCTCCAGCACGTCGATGGAGTTGGAAATACCACCCGTCCAGAAGCTCATCCAGATGGCATCGATTTGGGACTTTATTTTACCAGTTATCATAGATGATGATTATTTGGTTTTGATTTGCAAAAGTAGCATTTTTTGCCAGCAAAAATACAACTTTCACGTTCACTCATACTGAACCTATTCCCCGTACCTCTCCAATCCCTTCTCAATCCTCATCTTTATCTACTCCCGGAACCATTCCGGTTCAAGGACTTCCATGTTCTCGCCGAAGGACAGGATCAGTTGCTCCAGCTCGTAGTTCAGATACACTTCGATGGTGATGACGGCGCCGGTGGCATCTTCAGCGACCTTCTTTTGCGTGCCATGGAGCGGCTTGGTGCGGACGTACGGCCACGAGATTGGAGAAACCCACAGCTTGACGAGCGTGGGCTCCGTGTTTGAATCTTTGGACACCCCAATCATCTCGTCAAAATAGTCGGTGAAGTTGATGTCGGCGGGTTGGAACGTCTCATCCGTCTCTTTGATACCCAGAATACGGTCGAGGGCGTAGTTGGTCAATGCCTCATAGCCCACATTCCTCGCAATCAGGAACCACCGCTTGTTGTACTGTTTCAGATAATAGGGATAGACCACGTATTCCAGCTCTTGGTCCTGCCTGAAACTTTTGTAGGTGATGCACAACGTCCGCTTTTCGCTGATGGCGTTGAACAGCGGCGTGAAGTGGTCCAGCCCTTCCAAATCCATGTTCTCGTCAAACCCGACCACCTCATCCGTGGAAACCTCATCGATTTTCAACGAAGCACCCAAACGGTCGGAAATCTCGCTGATCCAGTCGAACTGCGGCATCCCTTTGAACCGTTTCAGCAAGCAGAGTGTCTGGATGAGCTGTGCCGTCTCCTCGGGCTTCAGCAGCGGCCTGTAAATGGAGAAATCGGGATCGGCATAGTGATAGCGGATATTCCGTCCCTCCCGGAAACTTTCCACATCCGCATTCGGGGCGTATATCCGTTGAATCTGTTCTATGTCGCCGCGAATGGTATTCATGGCCGACACAGGCGGAAAGTCATGTAGTTCCAACTCCTCATTGCATAATTCCATCATCTCCGCCATCGAATACTTGCGGTTTTTGTCACTCAAACAGCGGTCAATGACCTTGATGCGGACATCTGCATTTTTGGAATTCGGCATAACACGATACTTTTATGGCAAACAAGGTTGCAAAAGTAGCATTTTTTGTGGAACATATTGACGACCGGTGAAAAGTAGTTCGTTAATTGATCATTTAATTCGCCATTCCATTCCTGATCCAGAATTAGACGACAATCCTATTAAAGATTCTGTGCATATCGCCTAATATGTATTTTTTGTATTTTTGCAGGTTTAATAGAACTCTAAATTTGAAGAAATACAATAGTCGTTATGATACTATCATCTTTTAGTTACAAGACTTATGGTTGGGAATTGGAGGAGATGAACGCCTTGAATCTTACCAATCTGCTCGTCGGGAAAAATGCGGCGGGAAAGACTCGTACTATCAATGCATTGCAGAATGTGACCAGATTCATGCAAATGAATTCCATTGTTTTTGGATCAACCGATGGTTTTAAAACGAAAATGACTTTCGTGAATCCTCAGGATGAGAATTGGAGAATGGATTATTCATTTGAAATAGACAAAAGTGAGGTTAAGGCAGAAAAACTACAGTTAAATGGCAAAACGTTAATCAATCGGAAAGATGGAAAAGCTTCCTTTATGGGGGAGCCCATCAATCCACCTATTAAGAAATTAGTAGTACAGACACGTCGTGACAGAGAAGCGTACCCTGAAATTGAAGCTTTAATGGGATGGACGGAAGGGGTTGTCGCCGTTTCATGTTCAAATATTAATCCTTTTACGGTAATTTTAGGCAGCACTTCAACCATTGTCAAGCCCATTCCTTTTAGTACTTTGGTGGATTCGCTGAATGCGAGCATGAAGAGAAAAGTGCTTGAAAAGGCAAAACGGTTAGGGTATGATATTATAGACTTAAAAACCGTACAAACAGGTACAGAAATACAATTGGTGTCAGTTAAGGAACGAAATATAAAGCACGACATCATGGATTTCCAATTGTCCAGTGGTATGATAAGGGTTCTCTATTTGCTTTGTTTTTTGGAATTCCTGAAACGCGGGGAAATGGCAAGTATATTGCTCATTGATGATCTGGGAGAAGGCTTGGATTATCAAAGAGCTACACTTTTGGGAAAGGAATTGTTTGAAGTTTGCGAAAACGAAGGAATGCAAATGATAGCCAGCTCGAACGATTCGTTTTTGATGGATGTGGTCGAAATCTCAAAGTGGCAGATTTTAAGACGCAAGAACAGCAAGCTTTCCGCCTTGAACCAAGCAAACTCGCCTGAATTATTCAACTACTTTCGAATGACAGGATTGAGCAATTTCGATCTGTTCTCGTCTGACTTTATCGACACCTTCTTGGAAAGGAGCTCCAAATGAAGTATGCAGTGTATGTTGAAGGACAGTCGGAGATGCTGTTTGTTGCCTATGTACTGCAAGAATACTCCAACTACGACCCCGCCAAGTGTGGCTTTCTGTGCATCAATTTAACTGCTGATGATTATGAAAGAATAAGTTTCCCTAAACAAGGGGACATGAATTCAGGGGATTACTATCAAATTGTGAATGTAAACAACGACAACCTTGTGGTGTCGAAACTGAAAAAAGACATTCCTGGATTGATAGCCCAAGGTTTTAATGTAATTATTGGCCTTAAAGATGTGTTCGGGGATCTTTATGGGCAGTTGATGAAGCAAAAGCCAGAAATAAACCGTGAAAAGATAATGGAAATGCACGCGGCGCAGATGGGTGCCATCAACGCTGACGGTTTTGATTGCCGTTTGCATTTTGCCATTATGGAATATGAAGCATGGATGTTGGCTCTGATAGAGCAATATGTGGTTTCTAAGGAAAAGAATTTGAGAGATTTATGCCAACAACTGAATATCAATTTAAATGCAGACCCAGAGACAGACATTTACCATCCTTATCCTTTAGTTCGAAAGATATTCCAAGCTTGCGACGAAGATTATCATAAGCATGGAAAAGAGTCATTATCATTTCTTTCAACACTTAAACGAGATGATTATGAAAGACTTAGACGATCTGAAAAATGTGCTTCTTTTTCGAAATTCTTGGACAGTTTGTTGGGCGGTCAATGTCCCGTTTTGCCATAGAGATTATATTGTACGCTGTGTACCAGTCTCCGATTGGTCGCTGAAATATTCCTATCTTTGCCCCCTCAAAAGTACCCATAAAAAATGGTCATTCTCTTCAACAAACCCTACGGCGTGCTGAGCCAGTTCACCCCAGAGGCGGGACATCCCGCCCTCAACGAGTTCGGGTTCCCGCCCGGCGTCTATGCCGCGGGACGGCTGGACCACGACAGCGAGGGTGCCCTGCTGCTGACCGACGACGGACGGCTGGTGAAACGGCTGTTGGATCCGAAGAACGCCCACCCGCGCACCTACCTCGCCCAGGTGGATGGCGAAATCACCGACGAAGCCCTGCAAAAACTGCGGAAAGGGGTCGTCATCAAAGGGTACCGCACCCGTCCCTGCAAGGCCGAAAAGGCGCTGCCGCCGGAGAACCTCTGGGAGCGCGTGCCCCCCATCCGCTACCGCGCCAACATCCCCACCAGCTGGGTCCGTCTCACCCTCACCGAGGGCAAGAACCGCCAAGTCCGCCATATCACCGCCGCCGTCGGCTTTCCCACGCTGCGGCTCATCCGCGTCCAAATCGGCGACCTCAGCTTGGGAGAACTTCAGCCGGGCGAGTGGAGGATTGTCAAATAGGGCGGAATAGAGTGTGAAAAATCACACCTTTATTTGAATTTCGCAACAGAATAAATGTAATTTTCCGTCACAATTGTGTCAATATGGTATTTTTCCATTGCGACCAATACTTCTTTCATGTTATTGCGGATTCCCTCACCAGTGAGTTTGAGGAGAGCCTCCTTGCGAGTCCAGAAAAAGAGAAATTGCATCATCGGATCCGGGGAAGCGTTGATTTGGGCCTGTTCATCGTCGTTCATCGTGTAACTGACCAGCGAAGGGGAGATTTTCCGGGGCACTTCCACGTCCGCCCCGACGGGTTGCCCGCTAATGGCGCATAAAGCCACATCGCCGGAATGACTGAAGCTGAAATGGATGTCAGAATGGTCTATGATGAAAGGCTTCCCCTCTTCCGAATAGCCAAAAACAGGATTCTCGGTGATTCCGTATTCTTCTTGGAGGCCCTTTTTCAACAGAAGGTAAACGGCCACGGAAAGGCGCCTTCCGTTTTCATGCCGGAACTTCAGCGCCTGCTCGCGCCGCTGCGGGGAAACCTCCGCCAAAGCAGCAGCAAGATCTAAATTCCCCGTATTTTCATTAATATATACCATTTAGTTGACAATCCTGATTTTGCACAAAATGAATATGCAAGCATATTCTCTACGGCATTTGCTCATCCGAACCCTCTACACCAGCGTCCGAATCAGCTGTTCTTCGTCACCAGGGAGCATATAGATCGGCGGAATCTCAATCATCGTGTAAGCTCCGAACCGTTGCTCTTCCTTCATGCGCACAGCCGCGCGTGCGACGGCCACCAGCACCTGACCGGTGAGTGCCGGATTGTTGATGGTCATGTTGAACTCAAACCGCTGGTTGTGGGTGTCACCGCTCACGCCGGAACGCTCCAGATGCACGCCGTGGGCCACGTTATTCAGCGCATCTACCGACGGAACAGGAATCACGTGAGTCTCATCGTGGGCGAAGTAGTCGTCCGCGAGCAGCAGTTTCTCCACGGTGGCGAAGTCGGTGCCATCTTCCAGTTCCACATAAACCATGCGGCGGTGGATGCCCGTGCCGAGCGGAATGGTCATAGAAAGCGCGTCCTTCACGCCGGGGATGGCCTTGGCGGCCACGGTATGACCCATGCTTCTGCCGGGACCGAAGTTGGTGTAGGTGATGCCTTTGGGCGCGATGGCTGTGAGCAGGGCGCGGACCATGGAGTCGGAACCGGGATCCCAACCGGCGGCAATAACACTCACCGCCTTGTTTGCCTGAGTCAGCGGGGTCAACTGCTTGCGAAGGTCGTAAATCTGCCCGTGGATATCGAAACTATCGACCGTGCAGATGCCACGGCACAGCAGTTTCTCCGCAAAGGCGGGCACTTCGCGGGTAGGCGTACACAAAGCCGCCACATCCGCGTCTATAGAATCCAAATTGTCGTTATGATGGTAAATGCCTACCAGTTGCATGTCCTCCGCGGCCATCACCGCCTGTTCCACGGCCTTTCCGATGTTGCCGTAACCAATAATTGCGATGCGAGTCTTCATATTTTTCCGTTTTTAAAGGCGCAAAAATACGAAATAATCAGAAAAATCATTCGAGAAAGTTTTTCTTAACAAAAGTTTTCCTGTTGACCCTATATCTTTACGTTATAACTTTTAGTGATTTACGGCCTTAGAGTAAAAATTGGTGACTATATACTGGTTGACAGCCGCTTCCACGATGCTGGACTCGAATAGAGCCCTCCCAATGCAATCACCCTCCGTATGTTTACACCAGTTCAAATTATTCCTACTCTTGCACGCATTCCTTGGATTTCTGGCAGGCAAAAGGTTGTTATGTCATAACGCCCACAATTAACACAAACACACTATCTGTCAACACGTTACAACTCTCATTCTATATAAAACGCTTTGCGAATTCACCACACTGCATCGAATTTGGTGGTTTGCTGACTTTTTAAAACACACAGGGACACGAATATCGCGTCCCTACAGAGAGCGGAAAACGAGACTCGAACTCGCGACCCCAACCTTGGCAAGGTTGTGCTCTACCAACTGAGCTACTTCCGCATTCGGTACCGAAGGTGGGACTTGAACCCACACGCTTGCAATAAGCAAGGGATTTTAAGTCCCTCGTGTCTACCATTCCACCACTTCGGCATTACGCCATCCAATGAACTTGTCATTGCAAAAATGACGGTGCAAAAATACACTTTTTTTGTTATTCCCGCTATTCTTTCTTAAAATTTTTATCTACCTATTAATCAGATAAATACAAGGAACCTTCCCCAATTGGTTCTCCTCCTTCTCAAAATATTTCCGCCATTTTGACACCGATTGTGTCTTCAACAACGCATTCTCGCCAGTCAGGTTCGCAGCGATGCATATCCGCGTGGCCGGTTGCAAAACATGGCAGATCGACGCCGTCATCCGGTTGTTGCGATAGGGCGTCTCGATGAACATCTGCGTCTGACCCGTTTTCACCGCCACCGCCTCAAGCTCCTTCAGCCGCTTCTCTCGGTCATACTGCTCCGACGGCAGATATCCATGAAACACGAAACTCTGTCCGTTCATGCCGCTGCCCATCAGCGCGAGGATCAGCGAACTGGGCCCGATCAGCGGAACCACCTCAATTCCCAACTGATGCGCCTTCTCCACCGCCTTGTGCCCTGGATCGGCCACACACGGCACACCCGCTTCAGACATCACCGCCACGTTCTTGCCTTCCAAACAAGGTTGCAGGAAATCGTTGATCTCCACCCCCTGCGTATGCTCGTTCAATTCGAAAAAGGTCAGCTCGTCGATGGGTTTCTTGATGCCCGCGTACCGCAGGAAACGCCGCGCCGTCCGCACCGCTTCCACGATGTAGTAGTCCGTTTCATTGATGATATCCGCGTTCACCATCGGGAAGAGGTTCCCGAACGCGCCCTCCGCGATGGGAGTGGGGATAAGGTATAGCTTGCCGATTTTTTCCATTTTGGTTGTATTTAACATGAATGAATTAAGACGTATGACGGGAGACGTATGACGTTGGGGGTTACGAGAAAACGGGAGTTTTGGGTATCATTGAGCTTTTATTGGAGGTACTTGATGATATAAGTTTGAATTTTTGATATCTCAATCCATTAAGGAGTTTGAGAACTGTCTCTATTCTTTCATTACACTGATTCAGTTGTTCTTCTGTAATATATTTCAAATCGTATGCCAAAACTATTTGACAATACACTTCCATCAGAGAACCAATGGCAATTTCTATAAAATGAACCTGCTCTTTAGCTGAATATCTGGCATTGCCCTCTGCGATGTTAGACGAAACAGAAACTACAGCTCGCCTCAGCTGGTCCCCTAAACCATACTTTTCATAATGAGGAAATGCTGATTGGATCTGATAAACATAGAACACAAGTTCTCTGGATTTCTTCCAAACTTCTAGATTTTCAAAGGAATAAGTTTTCATAAGTTTTAACATTTTGTTAATAATTATTTCTGCAAAAATAAATATTTTTGGATCATGCACACACCTCTAATAAAATAAATATCAACACCCCACGCTTAACAACTAAGGCCTCATCCCAAACTTCACATCTCTCGTCTTACGTCTCATCTCTTACGTCTTACGTCTTACGTCTCATGTCTAATACTCGACCCGTCCCTCAAACTCCTTCCATCGTTTAAACGTCATGGCGGCGAGTTCCGCGTCGTGCTGCTCAGTGGGAATGGAGCACTCCGCATGGGGTTTGCCAATCTCCTCATAGATAAAAGTGTCGTCGAAGCCGGCGTCAGCAGCAACTTCGCAAGAAGCGCCATAGTAGATACGGTCGGGACGCGCCCAATAAATCGCCCCGAAGCACATCGGACAGGGTTCGCTGCTGGCGTAGAGCTCGCAACCGGTAAGCTGGAATGTTCCGAGGTTTCGGCATGCGTCGCGGATGGCCTGCACCTCCGCATGCGCCGTGGGGTCGTTGTGTACCGTCACCATATTGCGGCCGCGCCCCACAATCTCGCCGTCCTTCACCACCACCGCCCCGAACGGACCGCCCGAACTTGTCTCAAAACACTCGTTAGCCAAACGGATGGCTTCTTTCATGAAATCAGGATTGTACATTTTCGTTTGTTTTTTTCGGGCGCAAAAGTAGTATTTTTTTTAGTGAACAGTGAGTGGTAAACAGTGATTTGAAAAAAATGTAAACCGAAAGTCGTAAGCCGCAAATCGAAAATCGAAAACCGTAAACCGAAAAATCGTACTTTTGCGGTCTCAATTTCGAAGCAAAAAACAAACGATATGGAACCCCAAAAATTCGTCATCACCATCAACCGCGAGAGCGGTTCCGGCGGCAAGGAGATCGCCACCAAGCTAGGCGAACTGCTCGGTGTGAAAGTCTATGGCAAGGAGATTCTCGCCTCCATCCTCGAAAAGTACAATCTCACCCACGAAGACGTCGAGAAAATCAAGGCGACGAAACCGGGATGGTGGGCGGATTTCTGCCGATTCTACAAACAGTTCGGCACCACGGCCGCCATCGCCTACGAATCCTTCGAAGTCGATTCAAGACAACTTTATTATGAGGAGGCAAAGATCCTGAAAGAGCTCGCCGAACAAGAATCCTGCATCATCGTGGGACGCACTGGCTTCCACATCTTCAAAGACAACCCCGACGCCATGCGGCTGCTCCTCATCGCAAAACCCGAATACCGCGTGAAGCGGATAATGGAGAAGCAAAGCGTGGACGAGGCAGAGGCCCGCGAAATCATGGAGCGCACCGACAAGGCTCGTGAAAACTACACAAAGTCCTTCGCCGGAACTTCCCGCTATGACGCCCGCAACTACGATATGGTCCTCAACGTGTCGGGACTCTCCACCGACCAGGTAGCGCAGTTCCTCGCAGAGAACGTGCGACGAAAATACCCGCTATAACGATTTACGGTTTTCGGTTTACGGTTTACGGCAAATCGTAAATCGGCATTGGGACCAATTCGGACCGCCACCCTTTGTCCGAATTTTATAATTTTGCGCGTCTAAAATTTCCTTTATGAAACCCAACGAAACCGAAATCCTGCAACTTCGCGAAATGGTAGAGGAGTCCGTGTCGCGCAAGATGAAAACCCCGGCCGACTTCCAGTTCCTGACCGGCGTGATCCAAGAACGCTGCAAAGAAACGCTCGGCGTGACCACCCTCAAACGTATCTGGGGTTATGTGGAGGGCTATGACACCACCCGCTACTCCACCCTATCCGTTCTCGCCCGTTGCGTGGGTTTCCGCGACTGGGAGGACTTCCTAACCAACCACAACCGCACAGGCGAATCCTCGAACCTGGTGCTCGGCCGCGCCCTGCATTCCGAAGATATCCCGCAGGAAGGCCTCGTGCGCATCACATGGTCGCCAGACCGCCGCGTGCTGCTGCGCCATCTCGGCGAAGGGAGTTTCATGGTGATGGAAAGCGAGAACTCCAAGCTCAAACCCGGCGACTCCTTCTCCTGTTCCTGTTTCGTCATCGGGGAGCCGCTCTACCTCGACAATTTCGTACACGGCAGCAACGCCCCGACGCTGTTCGTGGTCGGCAACAAGGGCGGGCTGACGGAAGTGTCGATGATGCGATGAAAGAACGATAAATGGAGCTCTTGCGAGTCCCAGTTTCCGTTTGGCCGGTCAAGGTCGGATTTGAGCCGCAAGCGAAAGCAATAACACACGAAGCAGGCGGTGGCTCGGGAGAACAGGATGGCAAAACGGAATCCCGAACCCGCCAAGGCTGGCCCTGACAGAATTGTCAAGCTTCTGTCAATCAGTATGAGAAACCAAAGCGCAGACCTCCTCCTCTGCCAACCCGGTGATTTCCGCCACGAGGTCTGGGGCGAAATCCTTGGCGAGCATCTTGAGGGCGAGCTGGCGTGTCCTTTCCTCACGTCCTTCTTCACGCCCTTCCTCTCTTCCCACTTCGCGTTCGCACATCATCGACTCCCGTACATCATCGTACTCCAACACACTCGTCACGTATTCTTTCTTTTCCATTTCATTAAGGTTTGATATTCGGCACTCTTCGTAAAATCGTTGATAAACCGGATCCATCCTTCGAACTTCTTCCTCGCTGATGTCCGCTACATGGGTGAGCATGTAGAGCCAACGGTTCTTCTCATCGGTCAGATCCAGCGTTTCCAACTGCGCGGCAAATTTACACAATTCTACAAAACACCAAACATTTTCTTTAGAAAATATTTCGTTGTCGTCATCTTTGGGATAAACTTTCCAAAGGAACCTGTTTTTGCCCTTGAATTCGGGCATGTCTTTCTCCATGAAACTTATGGAGAACACTTTCGGCACAGTCGCATACACCATGTCACCGATTTTCACGCCGCTGATTGTGGAGTGGCTGTGATATGCCCGCAGCCGTCTGACAAAAAACATCTGCCGCTCACGTTGCATCTCTATGATGATATGGTCGCTGTTCTGCGTTTTACAGTGGATGTCCAGGCGAACCTTCTTCTTCCCCGGCAGCAGTCCGACCTGCTCTGACGAGATGAAAGTGATGTCGGTGATCACGCCCGTGTCGTCACTCATGAAAGTGTTGAGGAGATGAATGGTGATGTCCTTGGTCCGCTCCATGCCGAGCAACCGTTTGAAACCGAAATCGGAGAGCGGGTCTATAAATACGAGTCCTCGCTCTGTGATGATTGTGTCCACCTGCTCGGGAGTCAGGTCAATCCGTCTGTTGTTCACCATGTTTACCAAGGATTCAGTCTTGGACTTTCTTTTTGTTTTCTTTTTTGTCATTGTTTTTTTGTTTTGGTTTGTTGTTTTGTTCGTTCCGGTCGGATGGTTGTCCGTTGAGACGTTCTAAGGCACGTGCCTGCAACAGCGACACAATATGCTCCTCTCGGTCAACCGCATTTCCGATGACAAAGATACAACAAAACCTCCCGTTTGTCAAGGGTTTTGCGTAAATTTTTTCTTGCTCGGTATCAGTTGTTTACAAATATGACGTTAACCATTAGTTTTGTGATTGTAAATTTTTAAACCGTAATTTCGCAGGAAATTGGACGATGAAGCGATGAAGCGACGATGACAGGAGTCCTTGCGGGGCGGAGGTTCCGTTTGGCCGGTCAAGGCGTCGCTTTAACGTTATGCAATGGGATTCGGAAATGCGTGTTGTTTCCGGTTCGGGAGCGAGGCCAAACGGAATGGTGCATTTGCTGAACGTTTCCGATTGTCCTTGCGGGTAGTGCGTTGATCGTTAGTGTGGCACTGGCGGGTTATCCGTATTTCGGCAACCACAGCGCTGGCGGGAAACGGGTTGTCGTTGCCCACCACCCTTGCGGGCAACCAATGCACCATTCCGTTTTGCCGGAAATGGGTGGCGGTGTGTTGCGAAGATGGTCGTCATCGTCAAAGCAAGTGGTGGCTCGGGAGAGCAGGATGGCAAAACGGAATCCCCGTCTCGCCAGAGTGCGCACTGGCGGGATAGCCCCCTCTTCCGTCCCCCCTGCCCTCGCGGGAGCAACCATTAACAGCCGACCCTAATTCGGACCAATTCGGACCAAACATCCAATCCATCAAGTTGTTATTTTTGCGGCGTGAAATTACATGCAACGGATTTCACGCCGTTCTTTGAAAAAAAACACAATTCACGCTTGTGTATGATTTTTTTATATTTTTGCAGCATGTTTTCCACGGAAAACTGACGTTCTTTAGTTATCGTGCAATCGCTTTTTGTTTGTCAAAGAAATCTAGCAAATTTTAACCAACAGCAGAAAAGCAATTACAGTGATCATGTCTGCAACAGGCGTGGATTGTTTTTTGTTTTCTGCTTGGGTTTTGCTAGAACCTCTTTGACTACAAAGACAGGCCACGCCTTTTTTCGTGCCTGCTAGTGAAGCCCTTGCAGTATTGATTCACAAATCAACAACAATCAAAAATAATTGTAATGGGTATTATCAACAACATCAAAGACCGTTTCAACAACGCGGAGTTCACGGTCGCTCCGAACAAGAAGCTGAAAACCATTTCAGCCGAATTCAAGAAAAGCTTCGACTGCACACTTGTCTTCTACAAGGGGGCGATGATCGCGGACGGCGACATGACGCTTGCGGAATTAGACAAACACACCTCCAAGGATGTGAAAAAAGCCAATGCAGAGCTCAAACTCAAGGGCAGCACAAAGGTGAGTGATGCCGAGAAACTATTCGACCAAACTTTTGGTGTGACCGTCCAAATCAAGGACAAAGCCGGCAAGGAGTGTGTGCCGAACAACATCACCATCGGGCAGGCCGCCAGAGGAGAGTATTAAGCAGAATCATTTTCAACCCAATTAATCACTTAAAAATCAATCAAAAATGGCAGAATTCAACATTAGCGGCCGTTTGACGGTCAAAAGTCTGAAGAAACAATTCAAAGAAGCTTTCGGTGCAACGCTGAGAGTTTACAAAGGCAAACAATTTGCTGACGATGACGCCACGCTGGCTTCCATCCGCGTGGGCGATGTCAAAGGCGGCGAACTCAAATGCGCCGGAAACCTCAAGGTCGGCAACTTCGAGAACAAGATGAAAGAGTTGTTCGGTGTCACCGTGCAAGTCGCCACCAAAGACGACAGCGCACTGGCCGACAACGACATCACTATCGCTGCCGCCGGCAGATAGTATTTCGTTTTAAATCGCAAAGTTGTACGCTGCACAACAGCGTACAACTTTTATGTGTTTTAATTCAATCAAACACCCATTCAACACAAAAATATTGCATCATGTCCCGTGTACGTGGTCTTTCATTCTCACTAAAACGCGCCCTCGGCATCTCCGGCCTCAAAACCAAAATCGCCCGCAAAACCCGCATTCCGACCACCAAAGGCGGCCTGGAACGCAAAATCGGGAGAGGAATCCTCAACCTTTTCAAAGGAAAGAAACACCGAAGATAAGTGTAAACAGAGTAAGCCGAAAATCTGGAAAAGAGTAGGCTATTATTAAACATTATTTTGTTATGGAACCTAAAGTACTAGTTTATGGAAAAGCCAAAGGTTGGACCGCGTTAGGAATCGTGGACGCCTATTTGAAAATCTACCCCTATGCAACATTGGAAGACTTGAACAAAGCTTTCCCACGCGAGAAATTCGCCTCTACGAAGAGTGTCGACAAAATCCTCATCGACCTCAAAGAGTTGGAAAAAGAGGCCAACGAAAGCGGAAACGAACGCTCCATCTCCGACGTAGCGCAATGGAAAAAGATTCATTGGTATATCACCTTGGAAGACGGAACGGATGTAATCTTCTACAAAGTGATGTGGGGTGAAAGTAATTTCCCGACTCTTGTGGAATATGCCAAAACCCTCGGCATTGAGGTCGCCTCTTTTGAAAAAACCAAAGGCGGCACGGAACGTGGCAGCTACGAACTGGAATATTTAGCTGGTTTTTCGTTCCAAGTGGATGGCCGCATGACGGTGAACACCTTACAACAGGAATTTAGAGACGCTTTTAATGCCAGTCTGCGCGTTTACGAACCCGGCGGCAAAAAAGCAAACCCGAAAGCACACCTTGCCAGTCTGCGCATTGACGGAGACGCAACCCAAGTGGGTAGTTTCGAGGCAGCCAACGACATGAAAGTCATGGATTTTGAGTACAAGATGAAATCCATTTTCGGCATCAATGTCCAAGTGGCACGTGCCGATGACAGCAAGTTGTCGAATGACAATTCCATGTTGAAAGACGCTGGAAAGAACTAAACATAATTATGGAAGACTATCTGACAGTTTTGCCAGATAGTCTTCATTTATTTTGACCTGCAATTATAATGGACAGCCATACGAGGATAGACGAAAAAATCGACTTCAAACTGGACTATATGTCCCGTTTGTTTCGTAAAATTAGCCACAAGCGATTTGAGACGTACGTCATCCAGCGCATCTGGCATCGGCTTGATGATGACCGCGTGCAGTTCGTTTCGCAGCAGTATGTGAAGCGCGTCCAAAATGACGACTACGCCTTGGCCGACCTGTATCTGCCGCAAGTAAACATCGTGGTGGAAATCAACGAGCCCTACCACTACGATGAAGACCAGCACAAACGGGAAGCCATCCGAAATGCAGAAGTTTCCAAAATCGCAGGTGTACAGGTGTTTGTGGTGGACTGCCGGAAACCTATGACGGAGTTGCACCGCGACATCGACCAGATTGTGGACGTGATCCGGCAAAAGGTCATCCAACTCGGCGACAAGTTCATCCCGTGGGTGGGATTAGACAAGCGCACGCCCGCTTATTACCAACGCAAGGGGTATCTTCTGGTAGAGGACAACGAATATGTGGAAACCATTGACGACATTTGTGAGATATTTCACACCAAGGCCAAGCATAGGGGATACCTGCGCGCAGGGAGCGTTGTTCTCTACGACAACACGGAACTATGGTTCCCAAATGCAGAAAACAAACAATGGCACAATGAAATGATCGAGGACGGACACTATCTGCTCGAATATCCGAACAATCCAGACAAACAACACGACTGGATGCTGGAGAACACCATCAAGAAAAACAGACGAATGATCACCTTTTTCCGCCAGAAAGACGATTTGGGTTTCAATTATTACAAGTTCGTTGGGACATTTGAAATCGACAAGTCACGCTCCACCGCAACAGACAGATGCTATTGGAAACGGGTGGCGGAAAAAGTCAATCTGAATGAGGAGCTCGAAAAACACAGGGAAACCACTAAAAGGCAAGCCGAGAATCCGCCTCAACCCTTAAAGGTTAAGGAAATCATTTCACACATATTATCGTCGAATTCCGATTCTACATGGAGTCGCGAAAAGTGGGAAAACTTGGAGAAAGACGTGAAGGCCGCGCTCACCATCTTTGAAATAGCACGAAAGAATCACGAAAAATAACAATCCATATCACGGAGGATGCCGAAAATTCGGAAAAGAGTAGGCAAAAAACAGAAATAGCAGAATTATGAGTAAAGAATACTACAAAAAGAAAATCATCGACCTGCGGGCGCAGCTGGAACGCGAGCGCGAGGCCAAGAAAAGAGACAACGAACGCTATGCGAGCCTGATCAAGAGCGCGTCCTCGCCCTCCTCAAAGGCTTCCTACCGCAAATCCAAGATCGACCACGCGGCCTCCCACGACCGCAACATCGAGTCCATCAAGCGCAACATCGAAAGTGCCAAGGAAGCGTTGAAACGGGAGAAATAATATGATGAAGAAACTATTCCCCCTTTTCCTCCTCCTGGCGTGCCTTGTTACCGCCAACGCCCAATCCGACTCCCCTACCCTCTCCGCCGACCGGCCCGGGATGGCTACCGGCACTGACGTCACACCCTTCCTGAAAGTGGTATGGGAGACTGGCTTTGAGAGCACTTGGGACGGGGATCCCGCCTTCCTGCTGCCCACCACGATGCTGCGCTTCGGTGTCACCAAGTTCGCTGAACTGCGGTTAGAGTACGACGGCACTTTTGGCCGGCTTCACGACCGCCACTGGTCCTACGACGTGCAGCCGCTCGTCATCGGCACCAAGGTCAAAATCTTCGAGGGCTACAAATGGGTGCCCAAGATCTCCCTGATGGCCAACCTCGCCATCCCGCTCACCCGCGTGCCCGACGGATTTGTGCAATCCCACACGGCCCCGTCGCTCTACCTGCTCTTCCAAAACGACGTCACCGACTGGTTCAACATCGGCTACAATGTGGGCGCGGAATGGTCGGGCGTGTCACACATTCCCTCCACCTTCCTGGCCCTCAGCCTCGGCTTCAACATCGGCGAACGCTTCGGAGCCTTCGTGGAGAGCTACAACTACCTCACCCGCTACGGCAAGCGGAACACCGAGGCGGAATGCAACCTCGACTTCGGCTTCACCTGCCTCGTGCATCCCCGCGTGCAACTCGACCTATACGGAATGTTCAACTGCCAAGATCCCCGTAATTTCAACGGCATCGGCCTCGGCGTGGCGTGGCTGATTAATTAATTAAGAATAAAGAATTTAGATGGATATGCCTTAAGCAGCCCCGAAGGGGCAAAATCCCAGTAACCCCACACAAGCGTAAGCGCAGTGTGGTGCCTTGAGGAGGAGACAAATCGCAAATCGTAAATCGTAAACCGCAATAATGACCGACAAAATTTACCAATTCAAACAGGAACTCAACCGCGTCTTCGACGACAATCTGCACACCAAACAGTGGCACAACTACGTTGATTACGCCATTATCGGACTGATCATCATCAGCACGTTGGAGGTGTTCGCCTCCACATTTCCAGGCGCCGAGCAGCAGTTCGGTGGACTGCTGAAGTTCATCGACATCTTCACCACTATCATCTTCACCATTGAAGTGACGCTCCGCATCTGGAATGCAGATATGCTGGACGACAAATACAAGGGTTTCTGGGGCAGGGTGCGCTACTGCTTCAGTTTTTACGGACTGATCGACCTTCTCTCCACCTACCCATTCTACGTCAGCCTGTTCTTCCCTGTGCCCTACACCGCGTTGAAAGTGCTGAGAATCGCACGGTTGCTGCGCGTATTCCGCTATATGCACTCGTTCAGACTCCTCTCCAGCGCAATCAAATCCAAAAAAAGCGAGCTGTGGGTATCACTACAGTTCCTCGGCATCGTCACCGTCATCCTGTCGCTCATCCTCTACTTTGTGGAGCACAACGCCCAACCCGATGTGTATGTGAACGGCTGGGACTCGGTGCTGTGGGCCTTCCTGCAGTACATCGGTGACCCGGGCGGCTTTGCCGACACCCCGCCGGTGACCATCGCCGGGCAGGTCATCGCCGCCTGCGTGGGTATCCTCGGCATCGCCATCTTCGCCGTGCCCGCCGGTCTCATTGGCTCTGGCTTTACCGAAGTGATGGAAGCCGAACAAAAGGAGGAGGAACTTAAGGAAAACGCCAAAAATATCAACGAGTTTATGCTTATCAAAGGCTTTAAAAGAGAGGGCCTTTTTTGGCCAGCCAAAAATCTCAGTTTCGGCGACATCAAACTTGAGCTTGGACTCTCCGAAGAAGAAATTCTGAAGGCTGTCACCCTCGCCAAAAACCTTCGTGTAAAGAATCTGGCAACCGCCGTCAACGAAGGCCCCAAAAACGATATGCTGGTAGTTAACCAGTTCTACTTGAACACATCCTACGGCAGCCACGTGGAACGCGGCTCCAGTGTCACCATTGTCAACCCTATCGGAATAGGTGACAACGGGCTCAGTTTCTTCGACTGGCACATTGCCCAGTTGGGCGGTTTCAACTACGTGTCCAACGAGTTTTTCTCCCGCCAAAACAGCAACGAAGATGTGCGTTGTAATTTCTACACCGTTGCGGAGGATACGACCGAGAATCCCTGTTTTCGTCAATTTATAGATGACATCACCCGCGACCGAAATGAGAACGATTGGATCGTGGTCGTCGCCGGCGAACAAATTGTCAAAAACATCACCGATTTTCATTTCGAATTCGGCGGAGAAAAAGGGGAAACGGGGTTCGATTTTCCCGAATGCATCACCCGCGACCGTACGCTGCTGAAACAATTGTATGACGATTTCAGCAAAACAATGGAAGATAAGGGGCTTAAAACCGATGCTCACCAAGTACAACCCAAATTAAATAAAGACAACGTCACACGGTATATTCAATCAAGGACAAATGCCAATGTGCTACTGATCACAGTATCGTACAAGCTGATGGTATTCGACAAAACAGTACATACCGCCATTTGTAATTTTGCGGACACACTTAACCGCAATCTTGAAACAAAGCAAGAGAAGGGACTGCACAAAGAGGAATACAAGACCCGCTCTATAGAGAATGCCTACTGGCGAGAACTATACGGGATTGATGAAGAAAAAAACGAAAGAATCGGATGACCTATAATGTATGAGACTTCTCAAGCAACTATATCAGATCAATAGCAAATCGAGCCACGAAGCCGAAATCAAGCGCTTGGTGCTGGACCAACTGGAAGGTTTGCCACTGACCGTTGTGGATGATGCCTTCGGCAACGTGTTCATCACCAAGGGCCAGGCTGAGAAATACCCTTGCGTGGCAGCCCATTTGGACGAAGTCCATCAACCGTGTGTACGCCACTTGCAAGAAGCCGACGGAATGATTTTCGCCACCGACGAAAAGGAGGAACGTGTCGGTATCGGCGCCGATGACAAAAATGGCATCTGGATTGCTTTGAGACTCCTTCAAGAAGTGGAGACCCTTAAGGTAGCCTTCTTTGTGCAGGAGGAAAAGGACGGGGAGCTGAGCGGCTGCCGCGGCTCCCGGGCTTGCGACCTCTCCTGGTTCAATGATGTACGTTACAGTCTGCAATGCGACCGTAAAGGCAACAGTGACATCGTCACCTACGCGGAGAAAGCGGATGTACGCTTGTGTGAGGATGATTTCATTCCAGCAGAAATCCGCAAGCTATATGGCTATGCGCCTGTCCCCGGGGGCAAGACCGACGTGGTGGCCCTGAAACAGCGTGGCTTGAAGATTCCCTGCTGCAACCTCAGCTGCGGCTATCAAAATGCCCATAAGCCCGAAGAATACACTATCGTGAAAGATTTATTGAACGCATACCGTTTTGTACACCATATCCTAAACGTCTTATAGTTATGAAATTACTACTCACCGGTTTCGAGCCTTTTGGACAAGAGTCCGTCAACCCCTCTTGGGAGGCGGTGAAAGCCATCCCGGATATGGTGGAGGGCGTGGAGGTGGTGAAAGTGCGCCTCCCCGTCACCTTCAAGGGGGCCGCAGTGATGCTGGAGCAGGCCGTGGACGAGTTCCGTCCCGACGTGGTGCTGTGCGTGGGACAGGGAAGCGGACGGTCCGAGGTCAACATCGAGCGCGTCGCCATCAACATGGCCGACAGCAAGAAGCCCGACAACGACGGTTACCAACCTGAGGAGATGCCTGTGCGTGCGGAAGCGCCCGACGCCTACTTCAGCAACTTGCCAGTCAAGCGTCTTGTGGAGGCTCTTCACGAGGCGGGCGTTCCTGCCGTAGTTTCCAACTCCGCAGGCGCATACGTCTGCAACAGCGTCTTCTATACCGCCCTGCACCTGGTTCATAACAAATACCCGGATATGCGGGCCGGTTTCGTCCACATCCCCTACCTGCCCTGCCAAGTGGTGGAGAAAAGCAAACAGCCCTCAATGGGCACCGAGACGGTGGTGTTGGCGTTGGAAACGATATTGCACACATTGGCAACGGTAAACCACGTTTGAGTTAGTCATAAAATATTGTAAAACAAAAAGATATAAAAATGAACACCTTAAGACAACTGACACTCTCGGCAATCGTCCTCCTGACCCTGACGTTGGGCTTTTCCGCTTGCGGAAGCAAAAGCCACTCCTCCCAGGAAGCCGCTAAAAACGGTTTGATGAGCGAACAATCCCAGAGCCCGGAGGAGGCACTCAAGGAAAACGCCAACGACCTGTTGGGCGATGCCGCCCTCGCCGTGCGCAAGTTCGAACGGGAACCCTCGGAGAAGAACTTCAAACGGCTGATGAAGGTCTATGACGAGCTGCAGACGCTCTGCGACGACGAGGACCTTTTCCGCGCGGACCGGAAATTAGCGGCAGAAGCCGACTCCACGGCACAATCCGTCAAAGCCCTGCTGGAAACGGGACTGAAACGCATTCGCAAACCGCTATTCTCCGAAAGCGACCATCTGATTGCGGAAACGGAATCCCACCCGGTATATCTGCGCAAGGGCGAGAGACTGTTCCTCAACTTCGAGACGCAAGGCAACGTCACCCTGCGGGTCTATAACGCCGACAGCCATTCCGCGCTGAAAACGTACGCCGGGAAAAAAGTGGTACACGACTCCATCCCGGTCGCCCACACCGCCGTGTACGTGGTGGAGCTCAAGCCCGTGGGCAGCCAGTACGTCGATATCACGGCGAGCAAGTCTGTAGCGAAGGCCGAGGATCTTTCCAAAGACGACCCCGACATTGAAGAGGAAAAGACGGAATGCACCGCCAAGGACTTCGGGGCGCAGAAAATACAGGGCATCAAGCTGAAGAGCGTGTTCGAGGAACCGAGGAAGGTCACGCTGCGCTCACAAGGCAAGGCTTTATTTTCCGGCGGCGGCACCCGCTCGGTGGTGGCCATGCAAGTGCCCGCCGGCAGCACCGACGTGGCCTACTGCCTTCGCATCTCCACTTCCCAAAGCGACCAAAACGCCGATGGCCAGTTCTGTAGGAGAATGGACGAGAAATACAAGGAAATCAAGCTGTTGGGGTTACCGCTTTACGAATCGCACGGTTCCTCCTCCAACATCTTCCGCGAGCTGCTCAACGCCTGCGAGCCCTACCGCGAGGAGGAGGCCTACTGCAACCTCTACATCTTCACCAGCTCCGCCGAAGCCAAAAAGTTCGCCGACGGCAAGCCTGTGGCAGACCTGAAGTACAACGTCGATCTCTCCAAGAAGGGCACCCAGTCGTGCAACGACCGCATCCCCACCAAGGGGGTGAAGACCCTCTACTTCGGTTTCGAGAACACCCGCGTGCGCTACTCCGTCTATCTGTGGCTCGAGTCCTTGGCCACGATGCCCACCACGGAATACTACCGGGCGAAGTATGTTGTCAAAGAGTGAGGACGGCTACACCCTGTCCCGCGGTTGAGGAGCATTCGAACAGAACAACACTGACATTTCGCCGGCAAGGCGTTCCCAAGCCCTTGCATCGTATATGAGCCATAAACGAAAAATTTGTACCTTTGCCGCGATAAAACCGTCCGTCATGAACACCGTCCGCAAATACCCCGTGGGAATCCAGACCTTTGAAAGGCTGAGAAAAGAGAACTACCTCTATATCGACAAGACAGACTTGGTCTGGAAGATGACCAAGGAGAGTCCTTTCGTCTTCCTCAGCCGGCCGCGCCGTTTCGGCAAGTCGCTGCTGACCACCACGCTGGACTCCGACTTCAAAGGACAGAAGGAACTCTTCGAAGGACTCAAGATCATGGATCTGGAGACGGAGAATTGTGGAGCCGGAAATCAGGAAATAGCCTGTGCCACCGAGCCCGCAGCCTTAACGGCCTTCCTCGTCAATAGCACATCCGAAACCCTATATTTTTACATAGTTACGGATAAACAATAGCGGATACTATATCCGAAACTACTATTTTTTAATAGGTTTCGGATATAGTATCCGAATATTTTTGTATTTTTGCCCGCGAAAAATCATCGTTATGGATACTGTTTCAACACCTCTTTTTATTGGAAGAGAATACGAGAAATCCTTGATACAGCAATACTTAGACTCGCCAAAAGCCGAGCTTGTCGCTATTTACGGACGACGACGGGTTGGCAAAACGTACTTGGTGAAGTCCTTTTTTCAGAATCAGTTCGACTTTTATTTCACGGGGATGTACGAGACCTCCCGCGCGGTGCATCTTTCTCTGTTCCGGAAAGAGCTTTCACGTCTTACAACCGAAAAAGTGCCCCCTTTGAAGGACTGGTTCACCGCTTTTGACGCATTGAAAGACTATTTGAAAACGCTGAACAAGAAGAAGCTGGTCGTGTTTTTGGATGAGTTGCCTTGGATGGACACTCCACGGAGCAATTTTCTGGCCGCTTTCTCCAACTTTTGGAACACATGGGGATCCACACAACCCAACCTCAAACTGTTTGTGTGTGGATCAGCCACCACCTGGATGCTTGACAAATTTGTCGGCGACAAGGGCGGCCTTTACGGACGCGTTTGCCGTCCCATCCATTTGTCCCCTTTCTCGTTGGATGAAACTGAACAATACTTTCTGAAAATCAAAGGATTAAATTGGGGAAGAATGCAGATTCTGGAAACATATATGATTATGGGCGGCATTCCCTATTATCTTGACATGATGGAAACCAATCTGCCGTTGAGCCGCAACATCGACCGACTGTTTTTCGGGAAAGACGCTCCTCTGAGGAATGAATATACCTTTCTGTTCCGCTCTCTTTTCAAAGAATCCAAACTCTACCAAAACATCGTTGAGACTCTATCCACGAAACTCAAAGGACTTACCAGAAAAGAGATCATGTCTGAAATCGGCATAGGAGATGGAGGAATACTGACCCTCGCCTTGGAGAATCTGTGCAAATGCGACTTCATCCGAAAATATACCGAATTCGGAAAAAAGGGAAAGAACACTTTGTATCAGCTCACTGACCTTTTTTCACTTTTTCACCTGCGATTTGTAGCCAAAGGGAGCGGGCAAGACGAGCTTTTCTGGACCAACATACAAGGGTCAGGGGCTAAAAACGCATGGTCTGGATATGCTTTCGAACAGGTGTGTCTGCTGCATTTGAATCAAATCAAAAGCAGCATGAGCATTCTGGGGATTTTGAGCAACGCATACACTTGGATTTGCAAACCATTTACCGATACGGACGGGACACACTGGAAAGGAGGGCAGATTGACTTGCTGATAGACCGGAACGACAATGTAATCAGTGTTTGCGAAATGAAATACGCTCAAGATAATTTCACAGTAGATGCCAGTTATGCAGAACATCTTCGCAACAGGGAAACCTTGTTTCGCAAAGAAACCAAAACAAAAAAAGCCTTGCAACATGTGTTGGTCACCACTTTCGGTCTTCACCAAAATGCGCACAGCGGGATTTTCCAGCACGTGGTTACCTTAAACCATCTTTTCCAGCAACCAACACTCATTTAATGAAAAAAACAATAGGAATCTTTATCATGTATTGCTCTCTTTCCTGATATGTATAATTACTATAGTGAGTATGTTGTCTCAAAAGGATATGATTTGGATTTTTTTGTAATTTTGCCGAATCTTTCAAAGATCATGGAAGAATTTCGGACTTTATGGCAAAGAACACATCAGCATCACGGCAAATATTTCTTATCACGCTGATAGTGTGTCTTTTATCAACCGTATTCCCGTCACTTCTCTATTCCCAAAACGACATCTCGCACAATAGCAACCCCATCATCGAGATGCGCTTCGTGCCGTCCTGTCTGTCCATGAACGACGCTTCAGCCGCGCAAACAGGCACTGCCCTCGCTAAAGGTTTCTATATCGCCAAGCATAAGGTCACGCGACGGCTTTGGAACGAGGTCATGGGCACCCACGCGAACGGAGAGGCCGACGACTATCTGCCCGTGACCAACGTCTCCCGCGACGAGGTGCAGCTTTTCATCTTCTGGCTTAACCAGAAAACGAATATGCAGTACCGCCTCCCCACGGAATCGGAATGGACGTGCGCCGTCCAGACGGGATTCCTTCCGGACGTGACCCCCTCCTTCTACCTCGGTGGCAACGACGCCTCCACGGGATTCCGACTGGCGATGGATTACGACGGCGGGGACGGTGACAATAACTACAACTATACCAACAATGACTATGACTATAACAATAACTATAACTTAGGGCGGGATGAGAGGGATAGCGTCGGGAAGACAGAAACAGTTCTCCCACCCTCACGTACGACCGCCGACGACTCTGCGAGGGTCTCCATACGGGCCCTCCTCGCCGCCGAGAAGGCCGCCGAACGACAGGAAAGAGCGGCCAAACGGAAGGCATTCCTCAACACCTACCCGCCGAACATCTTCTTCACCCTCAATGCCGCCTACACCTCCATGCCGCAATGGTCCTTCGGGTTCAAGATTGGCACGGTGAAACGCTTCGGCTGGTACCTCAGCGCGATGACCAACTTCAACTACAGAGGGGCTTTCTCACCCTTCGAGGAGGACGGGCATTACGTCCTCACCGGCGTTTCCAAGACCACCTACCTCGAAGGCCAGTTGGGGCTGGTCGTCCGCCCCCTTGAACTGTTCTCCCTCCATATCGGTGCCGGATACAGCTACCGCACCCTCAACTTCGAGAGCGACCAGGGCTGGCATTATTACCCGAAGCGGAACTATCACGGTCCCACGGCTTCGCTCGGCGTGATGTTCCACGTCAAGGGCGTGGCACTCTCGGCGGAAGCCTACGGGATGGTGTACAATTTGAACTCGATCAACGACGTGCGGGGCGCGTTTGGCGTGAAGATGGGGGTGGGATTTTGTTTGCCCCGTGAAAAAAAACAATGAAAGTCATGAAGTTGCAGTTACATAATACGTTTGAGATTCCGCCAGTTCCTGACGTCTCTGGCGGAATGGTGCATCGTGGTCAAGGTCAAAAGGGGAAAAAGATGGGCGGCGAACGAGACATCTTTGGCCACAGTACAATTTATCTCGCCGCCCATCTTTTTCCCTCTCGCCTATTCAACAGTGTGCACCATTCCGCCGCGAACACAGTGAGCGAGCGGAATCTCCAACATTGCTTTTCTCTGGTTGTTGTGGCTTTTTTTGTTGCCGTTGCCGCTGTCTTCGCCTCCTGCGGCAAGGATCCCGTCTTTGTACAGGGCGATTACATCTATGAAAACGAGGATTTCACCCCTGTGGACAACATCAACGGGATCCTCATCCACTGGTCGGACACGATGGAGCTCAGCGAGGAGCAGAAAACCGTGGTGCGGAACTTGGTCGCGAATCTGGTGCGCGTGGAGGGCGGCACTTTCCGGATGGGGGCGCAAAGTGGCATGCCTCAGGGCGACAACTATGACCCTGAGGCGCGCGACAACGAGAGTCCCGTGCATAAAGTAACCCTGAGCGACTTCTACCTCGGCAGGTTCGAAGTCACCCAGCGGGAATGGCGCACGATCATGGGTGATGATTTGGACTGGTCGGAACAATACGGCAAAGGCGACGACTTCCCCGCCTACAACGTGTCGCGAACCGACGCAATGCGGTTTTTGGAAAGGCTGAGTGCGATGACCCGACTGTCCTTCCGTTTGCCCACCGAGGCGCAGTGGGAGTATGCCGCACGGGGCGGTTCCAACTCGCTGCATTACCGTTTCAGCGGCAGCAACCAAGTGGACGAGGTGGCTTGGCACATCGGAAATTCAAACGGCGTGCTGCATCCCGTGGGCGGAAAACTGCCCAACGAATTAGGGTTCTGCGACATGAGCGGCAGTCTGTGGGAGTTGTGCTCCGACACCTACGGACTGTACCCTTCCACACCGCAAACCAACCCGCTGGCCGACTCCGGGAGCCAGTTCGTGCTGCGCGGCGGCGCATGGGCGTACCTGCCCACCTACTGTCGCACCACCTGCCGGGATGCCTACGACGGCGATGCCGCCAGCGTCTCCGTCGGTTTCAGAGTGGCGATGGGACGCCTTCCGTAGGCCGCACCGTGTTGCTCTCGAAAAAGTGGACACGGAGGGGGTGAAAAAGTTGTATCTTTGC
>CAMJPH010000015.1 GCA_946407715.1 uncultured Bacteroidales bacterium
GAATCCGACCTGCCGCCCGAGAAAAAGCAGCAGTTGCTGCTTTTTTTGTTTTCAGCTGGTCACGACAAGGCTTCCTCCCTCTTTATTTTATATCCAACAACCACAACACCAACATTTTACAAGTAAACAAAAATTTTTTTTTCAACGGACTGCAACCTTTTCCCTTTTTTGCATCCTATAATAAAAAAGCGCAAAACGACTCGGCGCTTTTTTAACGTTTTATCATTTTAAATAAAAATCAAAGGATATGAAACATTAAGGATAATGTACTATTTTTGCCACGGAAAAATACGGAATAAAGAAAAGATGGACATTGGAACTAAATCATTCTGGACACGAGAGTACCGGCGGCAAATCGCGAAAATGATTGGCGTCTGTTATCGCTATGTGTCTGTGCTGGAAACGGCGGAAGATCTTGCACACGATGCTTTCCTCAAAGCCATTGAGAAAGCAGACACGTTTCGAGGTTTCGGCAGTTTCGACAAATGGCTGATGCGCATCACGGTGAACACTGCTTTGGAATACCTCCGAAAGAAACCGCAGACAGATCTCAATCTGAACATTGAAAATTTGGAATCTATGGTGGACGATCAAGAGACAGAATACTCAGCCGAAGACTTTATGAGCGCCATCCGCAAGGCCGACTTCTCGCAAAAAGAGATTTTAGAGGCCATTGCCCAACTACCCGACCATCACCGTGTCGTACTTAATCTCTATGTCTTCGAACATCTCTCCCACAATGAAATAGCTAAACTGCTAAACATCGCCCCGAGCACCTCGAAATCACATCTTATGCGCGCCCGCAAAAAACTGCAAATCATCCTTTTCAACAAGTCAAAAGAAAAAAAGAGAACACTCATGGTACTTTTTCCGCTTTTCATCGCGCCAGAATGCGCCATCGACAGCTACTGCCGCCAGCTACTTACCAGATTCACCATCGCGCCGCAACATCCCCTCTCCGAGGCTGACTTTCCTGCGGCAACGTATAATCCACTGCCACCGAGGATGAAACTTCGCGCTTGGAGAGTCCCTTTGATTGCCGGCACGACTACCATCACTGCTGGTGCAATACTCGTTCCCTTACTCCTATCTCCAAAAGAGCCTGTCACTATTCCAACACCCGTCCCTGCACCTATCGTCATAGACAGCAACATGTTGCATCATCCTGATTGTCAAGAAGAAGAAACAGAAATTCTGAAATCGGTTTCAGTTGAAACCACTCCTCGTCAAAGTGTACATAGGCAAACGGCAGAGCCTATTGCACCGACAACCACACAAGTGGATACTGACACCCTTGTTGAAGCCGACAAAAAAGTGGTTGTCAAGAAATTGGTTCGCAAGAAACATCAAACTGTTGTAATCGAGAAAAATTAACCAGACACATTCTTTTATGAAAAAGAATATCATCAAATCCTTAGTTTTCACGTCCTTATGCCTCATATTTGCACCACGCATCTTTGCGCAAGTGGACAAAACGCAACCTGCTTCTGATACATTAATTATATACGAAGAAGAGATAATTTACGACACGCTGTATCTCCAAAGCAGCCAACCTGACAGGCAGTTCACAAAAGACGAGTTGTTAGAGGTTTTCCAAAAGAGCGGAATAGGACAAATCTACTATGGCAAAGGACGTTATTGGCTTACGGGAAACGACGAAGTTTATACGCTTGACAACACTGACCTTCAGAAGTTGTTCACTCCTGCTCAATATGAAACTTACCGCAAAGCTAAGCGCAACCAGTATATCTGCATCCCACTCTATGTTGTAGGCGGAAGCGCGGCGGCTTTGGGATTTGTCGGCCTTGTACAATACTGTTCCAGCTTAGTGCAAATGGTGCAAGCTGGCAATCAAATGAGATTCAACGACAATATTATGACAAGTATTTGGAAAAGCACCATGGGCGGATTCCTCGTCTTTGGAGGAAGCATGCTTGTGGCCACCGGCTGTATCGTGCCCGCCGCTATACTCACCATCAAGAGCAAAGTTCAGCTCAAACACCTCGCCGATGATTTCAACAAACCTGACACCGCGCTGAAGCTATCGTTCGGAACCACCCCCATGGGAATGGGATTAACCATTTCATTCTGAATAAATTATAAGATGGTTGCAGATATTCAGACGTTACGGACTTCCGTTTGGACAATCACAAGCATTCTTTCTTTAATCATCAAGAAGTCCATATAATTAGTATGAAAAAAGTATTGGTTTTAGTTTCAACAGTTTTGTTGCTGGCCGCAGTGTCCACATCTTGTAACAAGACGGGATGTCATTGCTATCTCAAGGCAGACCTCTTTAATGTCGCACCTGAGTACGAAGATGAGACCTCAACCAAAGAGGAATGCAAAGCTATTGAGGCCGATCTCAACGAAGAGGCCGGCATGAATGCTTTCAAATGCAAACAATAAGGCACAACATCTGAAATTTGGTCATAGCATTTGACTACTTAAAATAGCCGACTTTTTCGCCGGCTATTTTTTTTGTACGAAATTAAACTTTTTCATAAAAAAGAGGTCGGCACGCTATTTGTTAATATTGTAGAATTGGAAATCAAATGAATCATAAAAAGTCACCTTTCTTTCTTCTGTCTCTTATTTTACTTATTGTCAATATTTTACATTCGCAGCCGGAGATACAACGCCCGCAACAGACCGCCCACACCTCAGGCACAGTAATGGGCACCATCGTGGATGCTCACAACGTGCCACTGCAATATGCATCGGTGAACGTGAAGCGCGTGGCCGATTCCGTGACCGCTCAGTTCGGACTTACCGACGAGGCTGGAAAATTTCTCCTTGAAGGAATCCCGTTCGGAGAATATTTCGTGGAAGTACAGTATGTGGGCTACCACAAATCGACTTCGCCCGCTTTCGAGATTTCCAAGAGCAACGCCATCTATCGCATTCCAAAGTACAAAATGACCGACAAACTCACCGAATTGGGAGCGGTGGTTATCCGTGCGCAGAAGGACGCGCTGCAGACCAATCTTGACAAGACGGTCTATAACGTTGAGTCGAACATCAGCGCACAGGGTGCTTCCGCCGTGGAGGTGCTGGAGGAGATCCCTTCCGTGCAGGTTGACATTGAGGGTAACGTGAGTCTGCGCGGCAGCGAGAACGTGACCATTCTGGTGGACGGTCGTCCCACGAACCTCACCCTCGATCAGATTCCCGCCGATATGATTGAGAGCGTGGAGGTTATCACGAATCCGTCGGCGCGTCTCGAACCCGATGGCATGGCCGGCATCCTAAACGTGATTCTCAAGAAGAAGAAAGAGTCGGGATTCAACGCCATGTTGCAGGCCGGCGGCGCGATGGCGTTCGTCTATCACGACAAGCACATCCCCTTCATCAGCGGCTACAACGCCGGGTTCAGCTTCAACTACCGTTACGACAAAATCAACATTTTCTTTAACTATGGTTATCGCGGGCACGCGCACAAGAACGGCGGCACGCTCTGGCGTGACTCCTGGCACGATGCCGACAGCAGCCATCTTGAGCAGGACAACTTCGGTGAGCACCGCGGCGGTTTCCACAACGCCAACCTCTCCTTCGACTGGTTCATCAACAAATACAACACCATCACCTTCGGCATCAACGGCAACTTGGGTAACATGCGCAACAAAAGCGAACTAAACTCATTGACCTACAATTTTCTGGACAATATTTACGACACCACTTTCTTTTACGAACGTTACGGTCAGAGCCGTCGCACGTTCAAAAGCATTGAAGCCAGCATCAACTACAAGAAGACCTTCCTGACACCGGGGCGCGAGCTCACCGCCGACCTTTTCTTCACGCAACGCGGCGGTACGGCCATCGACAGTTTCAACCAACACTCGTTCCTCGACGTTCCTGACTTTTTCCAGATGACCAACACCATCGAGCAGAACCGTAACGCCACCGCGCAAGTCGATTTCGTGACGCCAGTCGGCAACGGCGGACGCATCGAGACCGGCTACAAGTTCTCCTACCGCGAGGTGGGACAGGATTATTCACTCTTCGACGGAGTGAACAGCGCTTTGGCGACAGAAGTTCTCAGCCAGCGTAACGACTTCACCTACTACGAGTTCCTGAACGCCGCTTACTTTATCTACTCCAACACGTTTTGGAAGAAGCTGAGTGTACAGGCCGGCTTGCGCGGCGAAATTGCAAACACCATCTCCGACCTGCGCAGTGCGGATACTGCCTACCATTTCAACTACTACAGCCTCTTCCCCACCCTGCACCTCAAATACGACATCACGCCGAACCACACGCTGCAGCTGAGTTACTCGCGCCGCGTGTCGCGTCCGCGTATCCACCAACTCAACCCGTTCGTCAACTACTCCGACCGAGAGAACCTGTTTCAGGGTAACCCTTATCTGAAGCCCGAAATCGCCAACTCCACCGAGTTAGGATATATGTTCAACAAAGATGCCACAAGCGTGACCCTTACCGCGTTCTATCGTCTGAGAACCAATATGATAACCCGCTATACGGAGATTCTGCAAGATCCCGAAACCGAGCGTTTCTATACCATGACTTCTTACCAGAATCTCAACAAGGGACACAATTTCGGTATCGAAGCCTTCTTCAGCCAGCGGGTCAAGAAGGTGTGGAAGGTGAACGTTACCGGAAGTTTCTACCGCAACATCATCGAAAGCAATGACCTTTTGGACGAGAACCTCTCTCGCGACTGGGTGTGGACGTTGGGACTTAACCAAACCTTCACCGTGGGCAAGGACTTCGACATCCAGCTCAATTTCCGCTATCGTTCCCGTACACTGACAGCCGGCAGCATGGGCTGGGGCACCGGCGGCGTGGGACAGGGCCGACGCTCACCAAGTTACCGCGCCAGCCTCGGTATCAAGAAAGGATTCTTCGATAACAACCTGATTGTCAGTCTGAACGTACGCAACCTGCTCTACTGGATTCCCGCCGTGCGCCGCACTGAGGTCGAGTCGTGGTCCGGTCTGAACGAACCTTCCGGCTACTACTCCTACAGCATCCGCGAGAACGACGGCAGCCGCATCTCCATCAACCTAACCTACAAGTTCAACAACTACAACAGCCGCAAGCAACGTATGAGCGAAGACGAGTACGGCGAGGGCGAAGGAGAATGATGCGGTTTACGATTTTCGATTTGCGGTTTGCGATTTGTGACTATAATTTAAAAATATGGACAACAGATATCCTTTGACAGTTTTTCACGACAACAGACCAGTGGTCATTCACGATGAAGCGGAATGGACACGTTTCGCGCAAGATTTCCGCATTATCCACGCCGCCGGTGGTATCGTCTCTGACGAGAATGATGAAATCCTGATGATTTTCCGCTACGGATGCTGGGATTTTCCCAAGGGTAAGGTCGAAGAAGGCGAAGACTGGGAAACGGCAGCCTTGCGAGAGGTGGAAGAGGAAACCGGACTGCATGACATCACCCTGCAGGAACCCCTCCCGAACACCTATCACACTTACACTCTGCACGATACACCGATTTTGAAAATCACCCACTGGTACGCGATGCAGGCCCCGGAACAGTCGCTTGTCCCGCAAACCGAGGAGGACATCAGCCAAGCTGTGTGGGTGGCACGAGAGGAAGTGGCGGAAAGGCTGCGCGATTCATATTTGTCACTGCGGGAGTTGTGGGGGCAGTTAGCAGTTAGTAGTTTACAGTTTATATGAAACGATCATTTGTTTTGTTGAGTGTCTTTTTCATATTAGCGGCGGGAAGTCTTGCTGCGCAAGACATTTCGGGCTACTGGGAAGGCAAAATCGGCATCACGAAGACCGACTCCCTGACCGTAGGGCTGCAACTGGAATATCAGGCCGACACGCTTTATGCCGAATTGGACAGTCCTGACCAATACTACTCAGGGCAGCCGGTCTCGAACCTACGGTTCGTGGACTCCATGCTGTCGTTCCAAGTGCCGGACTTCAAGTTGAGCTACGAAGGGCGGATTTCCGTTGACGGACAGCGTTTTACAGGGGTGTGTACGCAATACGGGAAAAAGTTCGACTGCGTGCTGTCGCAGGGTGCGGAACGGAAGCTGTTCCTGCGTCCGCAGACGCCCGAACCGCCCTACCCTTACCTGACGGAGGAGGTCAACTTCCACGACCGCAGCGGCAAAAAGCCTCTGATTTTCGGGACATTGACCCTTCCGAAAACGCAGCCCAAGGGATTGGTTATCTTCATCAGCGGATCGGGGTGGCAGGACCGCGACGAGACCATCTTTTCGCACCGCCCCTTCGCCGTCATCGCCGACACGCTCACCAAGGCCGGTTTCGCGACCTACCGTTTCGATGACTTCCCAGCGGCCATCTTCCGCAAATCCACCACCTACGATTTCGCCGACGGTGTGCGGCTGATTTTAGACTCCCTGCTGCAACGCAAAGAATTACAGAATCTTAAAGTCGGTCTATTAGGTCACAGCGAAGGCAGTCTGGTAGCCAGCATGGTAGCGGCCGACGACCCGCGCATCAGCTTCACCATCCATCTCGCCGGAGTAGCGCAACCGTTTGAGGAAATCCTGCTGTACCAAAGCGAGGCCATCATGCGCGTCTCCAGTGAAATGACAGAGAAAGAGATCCAGAACAGCCTCGCCATCAACAACCGGATTTACGAAGTCATCAAGAAGAGCAAAAGTACTGACGAGGCAATGACACGTGTCGGGAAGTTGTGGGACGAGCTCTCCGCCCAGCTCAGCGACGAGGAGAAAGCCAAGTACAACATGACTCCGGAGAACAAATTCACGGCTATTCAGACGTTCAGTTCACCGTGGTTTTACACTCTTTTCCACATTAGCCCCAAAAAGTACTTGAAGAAGATAAAAACGCCCGTGCTGGCGATTTCTGGCGAAAAGGATTTGCAGGTAAAGGGAATTGAAACGTTCATAAATATGCAGCGATACATGAAAGAGAACCCAAAGAGCGAATTCCAACCGATGCCTGGGCTGAACCACCTGCTGCAGCCCTGCACCACGGGGAATCCGGACGAGTACGGGCATATCGAGACGACGATCGCTCCTGAGGTGCTGGAGAGTATTGCGAGATGGTTAAAAAAACTTTGATGTGAGTATGAATTACTCCAAAGTCTTACGTCTCGTATCACACGTCTCACGTCTTTTTTGATACTTGAACCTTTAAAAGAGAATCAAAATTTTCACAATTCACAAAGAAAATGTATTTTCGCGGCCTAAATCCGAAACAATGAAAAAGATCCTTTTTGCAACCTTGACGATGGCACTGGTATTGTTCAGTGCTTGCAACAAACCCGATCCCATAGAACCCGAACCGCCCACGCCGAGTGAGGACACCACGGTGGTGGAGGAGCCCAAAGACAACATCTACCAATTCAAAGTGCTGGACGGCAATGGCGACAGCGTGTCATTGGCGCAATTCAAGAACATGGTGATTCTCGTTGTGAACACCGCGACACAATGCGGCTACACCCCACAATACACGCAGTTGGAGCAGTGGTACCAAACTTACAAAGACCATGGTTTCGTGATTCTCGACTTCCCCTGTAACCAGTTCGGTGGTCAGGCACCAGGAGACTATGACGACATCCATGATTTCTGCACCGACAACTACAACATCACCTTCCCGCAGTTCGCAAAAATCAACGTCAATGGGGCTTCGGAGTCGCCACTCTACACTTGGCTGAAGAGCAAAAAGCCCGGCAAGATTCAATGGAATTTCACCAAGTTCCTTCTAAATCGCGACGGCGAAGTGGTGGAACGTTTCGAGCCAGGGTTCTCGATGAATCAAGTGGAGCAGGCCATCGCGGCCGAGGTCGGCGAATAATCGGCATTTAGTCGGCGAATTTTGCGAATCAGTTTAGTCGGCGAATTTCTCGAATTATCGGCTGTTAGCTATTTGCTTTGGGCTTTCACTCGCGAGAACCCTCAACCCTAAACTCTAAACTCTCAATAACCCATAACCAATAACCCTCAATAACCAATAACCCTCAATAACCAATAACCCATAACCCATAACCAATAACCATTATAAATTATCACATTTTATCAACAACCGCACTCCGCAATAATAGAATTTTATACCTTTGCCGTTTCATATTAATTGTATAATCCAAACTCCAATAATATGCGGAAAGTTATACTATTGACGGTTTTAGCCCTCTTCTTCTGCGGCAGCGTTTTTGCGCAGGAGAACAAAACGGAAAAGAAGGGCAAGAAAAAACAGAAGACGGAGGTCACGGTTGACGGGGAGAACCCTGCGGACAACACCACCGTTGTAAACGAGGACTCGGATGACGATGACATCGACAACGGCGGTGGGCAGTATGTGCCGAGTCTACTGCACAGCAGTGCCGATGTTTATACCAACAACACCTCCTACACATTCAGCATCGCCTATTTCCGGATGCGCGGCTATGACAACCGTTACCAAGGCGTTTTCGCCAACGGCTACGAGATGAACAACATGGTGACGGGCCGTGCGAATTTCTCGCAGTGGGGCGGTTTGAACCACATCTTCCGTTATCCCGAAAACGTCACTGCTCTGAATATGGCGACTTTCGACTTCGGTGATATCGGCGGGGCCAGCAACTACAACCTGCGGGCCAGCAACTTCCGCAAGCAGGTGCGCGCCACCTACTCGCTTTCGAACCGCACTTACACCAACCGCATGATGCTGACGGGCAGCACCGGTCTCACCCCCAAGGGATGGGCATTCACCGGCTCTTTGTCAGCACGTTTCGGCAATGAGCTGGCCTACGTGGACGGCACATCCTACACGGGTTTTGCAGGCTTCGTGGCTGCCGAGAAGAAAATCAACTCCCAACATTGGCTCAACCTCGCGGCCTTCGCCTCCTACATCCAACGCGGCATGCAGTCGAACTCCGTGCAAGAAGCATACGACCTTTTAGGCAACAACTACTATAACGCCAACTGGGGCTGGTATCAGGGCAAACAGCGCAACGCCCGTGTGCGCACACAATGCGAACCCACCTTTCTGCTAACGCACAACTACAACTCCGCGAACAACAAGATCAACGTGCAGACCACCGCAGGACTCTCCTTCGGATTCAACAACACCACCTCCCTCAACTGGTACGACGCTCAGGACCCGCGTCCAGACTACTACCGTTACCTCCCGAGCTACCAGATTGACGGCAAGGACACGGCACAAGCCTACTACGATGTGCTGGCTTTGTGGCAAAACAACGATCAAAGCTACACCCAAATCAACTGGGATCACCTCTATAACGTCAACCAGACGGCCGCGCTGCAAAACAAACGTGCCCAATACATGGTGGAGAACCGCCGCTACGACCAGCTGACGGGTGGTGTGAGCACCAACCTGAACTGGTCCATCAACGAGCACTGGAAACTTTACGCCGGTGCCTCCGTGAGCCACTTCAAACAACACAACTACAAAACCATCGCTGACTTGCTCGGCGGTGCCTACTGGCTTGATGTCGATAAGTTCTCCGAAGGCGACTTCCCCGCCGACCAGAACGTGCAGTACAACGACCTGCTCCACATCGGCGACTCGCTCCACGAGGGCGACATCTTCGGCTACAACTACGACTACCACGTCTTCAAACAGAAAGTCTGGAGCATGGTGAAAGCCACCTATAATCACTGGGATTTCTACTTCGGGCTTCAGTTCGGTGCTTCAGAGCTGTGGCGTTACGGCCACATGCAGAACGGCCGCTTCCCCGACAATTCCTATGGCCGGTCGGAGACGCGAATTTATATGGACAACGGTGCGAGAGCTGGTGTCACCTATAAAATCAACGGTCGTAATTATATTGTAATCAACGGTTTGGGTGAAATAAAATCACCGAATATCCTCAACTCGTTTCTCTCACCACGTATCAACAACAAATTCGTCGATAACCTGACATACGAGACTGTCTTTTCCGGCGACCTCTCATACGTGCTCAACTATCCGATAATCAAGATGCGTGCAACCGTCTTCGGCACGAAAATCAACAATTCCACGCGGCTGATCAGCTTCTACAACGATGACATGTCGAGTATGGTCAACTACGCCATTTCGGGTATTGACGAGCTGCATGTCGGTGTGGAGGCCGGTGCTGAGATCAAGTTAGGCAGCATGTTCTCGCTGATTTTGGCGGGCACATGGGCCGACTACCGTTACACCGACCGCGCCCACGTGACGATGAACGCCGAGAACGGTGTCGATTTCGACGGACAGATGGAGCGCACCGTTTATTGGAAGAACTACCATGTGGCCGGAACGCCACAGGTGGCCGCTACCGGCGGACTTAAGTTCAACTACGACTATTGGTGGGTGAACATCAACTGCAACTGGTTCGATAAGATTTACTGCGACCTGAATCCCGAACGCCGCACCAGCACCGCCCGCGGATCCTTGGACGAGAACTCCGAACTCTATCATCAGGTAGCCGACCAAACCCGTCTGAAAGGACAGTTCACGATGGACGTTTCCGTGAGCAAGTCGTGGCGCATCAACCACAAATACAACATCGGTTTCAACGCCAGTGTCACCAACCTGCTGAACAACAAGAAATTAGTGACAACCGCGTGGGAGCAATACCGCTTCGACTACACCAATTATAACGTCAACAAATACGCGAACAAGTATTATTACGCGTTCGGAACCACGTTCTATTTGGGAATCAACTTCCAGATGTAATAGATAAACAACTTGTAGAGATATCCATGGCACATCTCGGACGTAGTTGTTCGCCTTGTCCTTTATCGCTTAATAGACGAACACTCCCTTAATCGGATAGTGGTCCGAAATTAGCGAACGTCCGTACTTGTCGCTATCCAAAGTCTTGAAAATCATCGGTTTGGCGTTTTTGTAGAAGATATGGTCAATGACGAAGATGTTGGCGGCGGAGCCCCATCCATTGTAGGTGCCTTTGTTGTCGGTGACGGGCGCGTCTTTGCGGGCCTGCTTCAGCACTTTCTTCAACGGGGCGAAAATGTCACTGCTGATGTCGGAGTTGAAGTCACCGGTGAGGAAAACAGGAGCTTTCTTGTCCTTCACGATCTCTTTGATTCGCTGGGTGATGAGCCTCACCGACTCGCGACGAGCCACCTCGCCTACGTGATCCAGATGCGTATTAAAACAGTATAAGTGCTTTCCTGTCTGCTTGTTGCGGAAGTAGCCCCACGTCACGATACGGTGACAGGCGGCATCCCAGCCCCGTGAACAGACATCCGGTGTCTCGCTCAGCCAAAAGTCGCCGTGTTCCACCACCTCGTAACGTGCTTTGTTATAGAGGATGGCCATGTGCTCCCCACCTTTCTTGCCATCGTCACGGCCAACGCCAATATACTCATAATCAGGAAGATTCTTCAACAAATAGTCCAACTGCACAAAATAGGCCTCCTGCACACAGAGGAAATCGGGCCGCTCCATCTTCACCATGGTGACAGAGCAACCCTTACGGTTGTCCCAAATATTATCGCCGTCATTCGGCGTGTTCAAACGGATATTGTACGAAATAACCGTTGTGGTGTCTTTCTGCGCATTGATGGTCATTGCGCATACGAACAGAAGAATGAGGGTGGTAAAGAGTCTTTTCATTATTAACTAGGGTTAGATGGTTAGTAGGTTGGAAAGTTTTTGGGTTAAAATAGTTTAAGTCTAAGTTTAAGTCTAAGTTTATACCTCTTGCCAGATCACTGTTCACTGTTCACTGTTCACTGTTCACTGTTCACTGATCACTGATCACTGATCACTAAAAATCAATTCAAAAACACATACTGCAAAATGTTCGCGCCCATCTGCAACGCTTTTGTGCGGGTAGCTTCGGAGTCCTTATGAACGACGAAATCCTCCCAGCCGTCGCCGAGGTCGCACTCGTAGGTGAAGAGGAAGACCATGCGCCCCTCCCAGAAGAGAGCGAAAGCTTGCGGCGGTTTGTTGTCGTGTTCGTGAATTTTGGGCAAACCGTTCGGGAAATTGTATTTCTGGTGGAAAATCGGATGATTGTACGGCAGCTCAACGAGTTCCAGCTCAGGAAACACTTTCTTCATCTGCGCCCGGATGTAGGGCGACATGCCGTAGTTGTCATCCGCGTGCAGGAAGCCACCGGCAATCAGGTAGTTGCGTAGATTCTCTGCTTCCGCATCCGTGAATGCCACGTTGCCGTGGCCGGTCATGTGGATGAACGGGTAACGGTAAATGTCCGCGCTGCCCACTTCCACGGTTGCGGGCTTCGACTCCAGCGACATTCCTAACTGCTGGTTGCAGAACTTGATGAGGTTCGGCAGCGAGGTTGGGTTGGCGTACCAGTCGCCGCCACCGTTATATTTCAGCAAGGCAATCTGTTGCGCTGGAGCCAATAAGCATACAATATATAATAATATGGTCAGAATTAATTTTCTCATAACACGATTTCAAAAAACGCGCAAAGGTACATAAAATACGAATATAAACAGAAGAATGAATTTACCGCAGTAGAGACGTTTCTTGAAACGTCTTAATAATGTCTCTGTAACGTCTTAATAATGTCTACTGTTACAGAGAGACGTTTCAGGAAACGTCTCTACTGTTCGAGAGCAGCGAACGCGAGTTCCGCAGCACGTTGCTCCGCCGATTTCACGGAACTTCCAACCGCTTCGGAAATCCGATGATCATCAATGTCAATATAGGCACGGAACAAATCACGCTCCCTATCCGGTTCTGAAACATGGGTGAACATCACCTTGTGACGGTTGCGCTGCGCCCAAATCAGGAGGCTGCTTTTGTAATCCGTGTTTTCCTTAAACACGGTGTCGATGTCAACATGAATCAAAAAAACGTTGTCCAAGACAATATGGGCAGTTTTTTTATAACCTTGATCCCGATATATGGCTCCGACGACAGCTTCAAAGGTATTTCCAGGGAGTGTTTTGGAGGAAATATATCCCGACATGGTGGTGATGTCATGCAATCCTAACTTCAGAGCCAACTCGCTCAACCGCTGCCGGTTCACTAATTTGGAACGCATTTGGGTAAGCACACCCTCTGGTTCGGAAGGGTACTTATGGCACAGAAAATCAGCGATAATCATACCCAAAACCGCGTCACCGAGAAATTCGAGGCGTTCGTTATTTTCCCGCCCGCCGATGGCTGAAACTTCGGTGGCGGATTTGTGAAGCAAAGCTTTACGAAACAAGTCAACGTGACGGACTCTGAATCCGAAAATGTTTTTAAAGTATGACCGAATCTGCTTGTCAGTCAAATTCATGGCTCACTCCTTGTATTTCACATACAACAACGTCACATTGTGGCCGCCAAAGCCGAACGAGTTCGACATGGCAACATCCACCTTACGTGCGATGGCCTCATTCGGGACATAATTCCAGTTTTGAGGAAGAAGAGGGTCAAGATGCTGTAAGTTAATGGTCGGGTGGACGAGGCTGTCACGCATGGAACACAGAATGGCCACCGTTTCGACCGCCGGACCTGCACCTAACAGATGTCCTGTCATCGACTTGGTGGAGTTTATGGCCAATTTCGGGGCATAGTCGCCGAAAAGTTGTCCGATAGCACGGCATTCAGACAAATCACCTAATGGGGTGGAAGTACCATGCGTGTTAATATAGTCAACGTCTTCAATTTTCAAGTCGGCGCTTTTCAAAGCGTTACGCATGGACATCATGGCCGCCCTCCCATTCGGGTCAGGGGCAGCGATATGGTAGGTGTCTGCAGTCATGCCAACCCCAACAACCTCAGCGTATATGTGCGCACCACGAGCCTTGGCGTGTTCTTCGCTCTCCAATATCAGCGTGGCCGCACCCTCCCCCATGACAAAACCGTCTCGATCCTTGTCAAACGGACGGCTGGCGCGTTCGGGATCGTCGTTCCGAGTGGAAAGAGCGCGCATGGCGTTGAAGCCGCCTACCGCAAGCTCATTGATGGCAGACTCGGTGCCGCCAGTGATAATCATGTCCGATTTGCCCAATGCAATGGCATAACAAGCATCACCGATGGCATTTGCCGAAGAAGCGCACGCAGAAGTGGTGATGTAGTTCGGACCCGAAAGCCCATATTTAAGCGCAATGCTGCCCGACACAGAGTTTCCCAAAACGCGGAGCAGGTGATAGGGGCTGAAACGCGGAGCTCTGTCCTGCAGCATATACTGTTGCACTGCCTCTTCGGAAGAGGTCAGTCCTCCGATGCCAGTGCCGAAAACAACCCCAACACGTTCCTTGTCTATGTGATCCCAGTCAATGTTAGCATCTGCCACCGCCTCTTCGGTCGTGAGCATCGCATACTGGGCACAACGATCCAATTTCGAAAGTTCTTTCGGGATAAAATGCACCAAGGGGTCGTAATCTTTTAACTGACAGGCGAATTTCGTCTTAAAATTCGCCGTATCAAAATAAGTAATGTGGCCGGCGCCAGACTTACCTTTCAACAGGCTATTCCAGTACTCGACCACATTATTTCCTATTGGCGTTAAGGCACCAATGCCTGTTACAACAACGCGTTTGAGGTTCATCACAAACGTATTTTTGTAAACTGAAATATTCTACTTGCTTGCAAGAAGATTTTCGATGTAAGCAACTGCATCACCTACCGTGGCGATTTTTTCGGCGTCTTCCTCAGGGAATTTAATGCCAAATGCATTCTCAAATTCCATGATCAATTCGACGGTGTCCAATGAATCAGCGCCAAGATCGTTAGTGAAACTCTTTTCGGGAGTCACGTCCGCAACGTCGACACTTAATTTATCGGCAATGATTGATTGTACTTTTTGTAAAATTTCTGACATAGCATTTGATTTTGAAATAGGCGGCAAAAATACACTTTTTTTTCATATACAAACACATTCGTTTTTTTAAGAATCAACATAGTTATTCACACTTAACCCATGTTGGCGGCAGCCTTTTCCAATCACGTTTTTCACACCGAAAACGGAAAATCATGCCAAATTCACGGCAAAACCGATCCAAAAACACCTGTTTTTACACTTCCGGACAGCTCTGAAGCCCCCAAAAAAGCAATTTTATTATATTGATTTTCAGCAATTTAATTAAAAAAAGTAAAAAAAATATCATCTATTGAACTTTCATATCAAAAAAATACTATCTTTGCACCCGCAAAACGATGAGACGTTCCTTGAAAAATATGCCGATATAGCTCAGTTGGTAGAGCAGCTGATTTGTAATCAGCCGGTCGTTGGTTCAAGTCCGACTATCGGCTCCAGGGCATAAACGAAACATAGATGGGAGAGTTCCAGAGCGGTCAAATGGGACAGACTGTAAATCTGCTGGCTAAGCCTTCGGAGGTTCGAATCCTTCCTCTCCCACTTGTTTTTTTTTATGCGGAAGTAGCTCATCCGGTAGAGCGACAGCCTTCCAAGCTGTAGGTGGCGGGTTCGAGTCCCGTTTTCCGCTCCACAGTTGTTTTTTTCATAACATTTTAGAGGATGACATTTTGAAAAGAGCGTAAGGAAAACCTTACGCTCTTTTGCTTTTTTATTTGTTCTGTTCAGTTATTGCTATTTATTGGCCGACCAACTGCATTATTGCTCGACCAGCTGCTTGACAGCACGTTCAAGGTCGGCTCCGCGCAAATCGCGCTGAACAATACGGCCTTCCTTGTCAAGAAGAAAAGTGGAAGGTATGGAACGCACACCATAAATCGCAGCAGCCTTCGACTGCCACTTCTTCAAATCGCTCACATGATTAGGCCAAACCAACTTGTCAGCCTCAATCGCACGCTTCCATGAAGCGGCATCGCTGTCCAACGAAACGCTGAACACTTCAAAACCCTTATCATGGTATTGTCCGTAAATACGGGTCACATTGGGATTCTCCCGGCGGCACGGTCCGCACCAGGACGCCCAAAAGTCAAGCAGCACAACTTTTCCGCGCAAGTCAGACAGCTTACGCATCTTGCCGTCTGGATCCGGGAACTCCAGGTCGGGAGCGATGGCGCCGACAGCCACTTTGGAGGCTGGCGAGTTCATGTAGTTCCAGCGATCCTTCACTATCAGATGCTCGGGATACTTTTCGTGCAACGCCGTGATAACCTCATTATGCAAAGCGGAATTCTGTTCCCTCGGAAAGATGTCCAAAAACATCAGGACACAGATGTCCTGCTTGTTCGTTTTAACAGCATCCTTCAGCCGCGAGGTCAGGTAGGCATCGATTTCGTTGTAGGAATCCTGGTATTTCTGCACCACCTCACTCACATTCCCTTGCGATTGGTTGACCAACAAATCCGCATTCTGCTTGTCATTTTTCATCAAAGCCTCGTATGCCGGCTTCTGACCAACGACCTGCTGCAAAGAGGGATACAATTCCTCCAAAACTCGGTTCGCCCACTTTGCCTGGTTGCCTTTCTTGTCCCACAAATTATTGTAAGCTAACGTGTCCCTCTCGGACAACAGCTGACGGATTTTCGGCATAATCGCGCCGATGGCATTCTGCGCAATCTGATGTCTGTTTTGCAGATCCGACTGATACTGGTCGAAAACACGATAGAAATCCTGTGCGTCAGCAACACGCTGTTCCGAAAAAGAGTAATAACGGTTGACATTCTCCATATAATTGGCGAAAGGAGTGTAGTCAACCTCCGTTTTCTTCATCATCCTATTGGCCGCATCCGCACATTCAAAGACAGCGTTGCCTTTCAGTTTTCCACCGGACAACTCACGCGAGAAGGTTCGATAAAGGGTGTCCAAATCGTCAAACGCCGACAGAAGGTAATTGTCCACATCGTCATTTGTCTGACGGTACATATTGAATTTCTGAGCGAAATCCGACCAATACTGTTTGCTTTTGTCGCTCTGAAGAGCCTGGTTAATGCTGTCCACAGCCTCTTTTCGGTGAAGGGCGAGATAAGACATTTCCTTCACTTTACTCATAGACTCAGAGCCTTCAACAGCAACAACCTGCTGCAAATTCTCAGCATCCAGGGTCATCGTCACTGTTTCGCCGGGAGTGATGACCAAAAGCATCGAAGAGCCGTTGCCGAAATCAAGCCTGTAGATATCATTCGCAAGGTTGACAGTCATGTCAAATTTGTTGTTCTTGATATCCGCAGAGGCGTAATTCGTCTGCGAGTTGCCATACGCGCTGACCAAATTGACGTGGTCGAAATGGTTGTTCAAAAGGGTGACATTCAGTTTCGTCGGGGTCTGTGCAAACAAACCGTTCAACATCAGACCTAAAGCCAAAAGAAAAACACAAATAATCTTCTTCATATCCTTAAAAAATGAAGTGCAAAAATACACTTTTTTTGGCTCGTTTTTTTTTGCTATGCACAGAGGATTCAGAACTTTCGCTTCAAAAAAGAGTGTGCGATGTAGTATGGTCGGCTAAAAAAATAAAAGTAAAGTATATATAATACAAAGCAAAAAACGGTATCTTTGCAAGAGCGTTCGCAAGAATGCGTTTTTACATAAAACATTATTAATAAGGCAAATACAAAAAACATTATATGGGCAAAAACTACATTTTTTTTGCAAACAAACACACAAGCTGTTCACATTCGACTATCGCGAGATGGAAAATGACGGCTTGGGCTTTCTGTTATACTTTCCTTTTTACCATTTTTGCATTTTCTGTCTATGGGCAGACAGCAGCATTCCCCTACTCCATTTCGGTGACAACAGTACCGGGAAAATGCTATGACGACTGCCGGATCATCATCAATATTTTTGATGACAACGGCAACGAGGTGCTGGTTAACCCGCAAACGCACAATGCACAAGACCTCAACACCTACCCGCTCTACAACATCCAATACCATTACCGAAACACCAGTGCAGGCACCAACATCCGTTATGACACGGTGAATGACATACAAGTCACCAACGGCACCTACTGTGTCGGGGTCATCGCGCACGTGCCGGTAACCACGCCCGGTGGCGGCATCGACTACGTATTAGTCGACACATCAGTGTGTAACGTGGAGGTCGCAACCTCTTACGACCACATGGAGGCCTCAATCCTGTCTGCGCAGGCGCGCAACGACTTTGAATGGTATTGGGACGAGAACAACCCGCGAGAGCTCTGCGGCTGGCGGCCGTCGTTCAGCTGCGCTGACAAAGGACGCATCCAGCTGAAAATCATAAAAGGCAAATTCCCATACCGCGTACTCATCCTCAACGCCGCCCAAGACACTGTCCGCGATGTCACTTTCTACCAACGGCAACAAAGCGGTGAAGACTCTGTCTTCGCTGATTTCCGTGATTTCTACACTTTCGACCAGATGCCCGTCGGCAACTACAGCATCCGTGTGTCCGACTCCTGCGAATACGCCTTGTGGCTCACCATCAACATCCCCGACGCACACCCGACCAGCTATGACCGCTGGGGACAAATAGGGTGCAACTGGGAGGACAGCAATGTGGTATATTTCTATTTCATAAAAAACTGCAATGTGGCCCTCCACGACTATGACAAGCCCTACTTCGACAGCATCCTCCAATACCGCTTCATCAATCCAGGCGGAGACTCCACAGCATGGTTTTCGCAAGATTACAACATTTGGGATCCAAACTGGTCATACATATCCGACACGCTACACCATATAAACCGATACTGCCAATTGAGCAATGACACTGTATTGTTCCAAATACGCGATTTATGCCGCGACACTATCTACTCCAGCGCTTTTTACTACGATTACAACGAACGTTTTTTTGACATTTACCAAGACTCTTTGCCCTACTCTCCTAATGTGGTCTCAACTCCAGACACCTGTGTCATCCATGCCAATTCCGGCATAACAACGCAGGTTTATAGTTTCTACGGTTATGGCACATGGTTTGGAGACGAGTGGAGCGACAACCCCACATATCCCACAACCATACATGGCTACCACTATACAAGTCCCGTCTCCTATGATGTCTATTCGGCAATTGACTCCACCCTTATAGCACACAGTGAAGGGGAGGACTTTTGGTGGCTTGGTTCGGATGTCACATTCATGGTGGACACAGTCATCCCTGTTCATATCACCTGGACGGATGCCAACGGCTGCCAGCTCACCTCTCTCGACAAGGTGCTCACCTTTGATGTGGAGAATGCCGGCGATGCATTATACCCATTATATGCCCGATGCAACTATGATGACGGATGGGGATGGAACGGATGTTGCTGGGACCGGTACATATACATCCGCCAAGACATTAACGCAAGTCTCTACCGCAAGGATATAAGCGTGCAACTTATTGAAAGTCCTTTATATAACAGTGTCAACTTCACGGCAGTCTGTCAAAACGGAGAATGGAGTTTCACTCCCGAGGACTCCACAAACGACCACACATACATTGAATTTGGACACGATGAAGGCGGTTGGCAGGTAACGGTAAGAGACTCTGTATGCCTGCCTCCTGGACATTATACTTTCGTTGTCACCAGTCCCTGCGGTGTTGACACTGTGGAACACGTTTGGGAAGACGGATTCTACAAAGATTCCCTCGCACTCGACACACTTCCCGTGTATGATATGACCCAAATTTGCGACCGCTTACTGGTACACCCACATTCTTATGTCATGAACCGTTATTCATATTATATAGACTCAAACGTTGACAACAACGAGCCCACCGTTGACCCTTACCAAACATGGACGGAAATTCGCGTAGCGGACGGAGTGGCAGGCGGTTACAATGAATGGCCTGACGAGAACGGCAACTTTGCATTCACCATCCCGGGACAATATATTATTGAGATTCGCTCGTGGGAAAATTGCACAAGTTTGAGTGTTTACGACACCATCGAATACGTTCCCGTATATATTGACTTCGACATCGGCTTTGCCATTTTGTGTGACAATCTCTCAAACACGGGATTTGTATCCGCACACGCCATCAATGGTTCCCAACCCTACACCTACTATCTATATGACCAGCCCGACATGACCGGAAACCTTGTCGGAACCAGTAATTCGGGGCGTTTCCCGCTTGTCTCCATGGTAGCGGGACAACAGTTCTCCGTGATGGTGGAGGATTCCTGCCACAACAGCTACTACATCAACCTCACGGCAACACCCATCAACCAGAGTGCGCTGGCATGGGAATTCGGCAACTTCTCCGGCAATGGTCACTGTGAGGGTGACAGCATCCATCTTGCGGCACTCCCGTTCGCTTTCGACGTGGCCTACCAATGGACGGGGCCCAACGGCTTTAGCAGCACCGACCGTGAGAACCACATTTACCTCCCTTACGGAAGCGAAAGCGGATATTACATACTGGAAGTGTTCAACACCGGTTGCGCCACGCAGGTCATGGATAGCGTATATATCGAAGTTATCAAGGCTCCAACCGTCACTATCCTGAGTGACACCACGGTCTGTGCTGGCGATGGTGTGACTTTGGGCTTCCAAGTGCAGGGCAGCGGTTCTGTGACATTTGACATCGCGCACACCGGGGCTCCGGCCACCGGCTCCAGCACTTTCACCGCCAATGCCGGCAGCACCATCCACCAATACTATCCCATTGAGTCGAACAACCTGTTCTGGCCCGAAAACATCTCCGACACACGGTGCGCCTACGACTACCTCATCGACACCATCCAGGTTTCGCTTTACAACCCAGCCATTTCGGCACCGGTGTCCCCCAATACGGTTGACGGCTACGCCTGCTATAACCATACGGCCAGTTTACGTGCATCCTCCAACATATCAACACCTTACTATGTCTATTGGTATCAGGACAACCGCCAGCAGTCGCTGCTGCAATGCGATACCATTTACAATTCCAACAACTATTCCACCCTCTATGTCAATAACGTGACAGGAGACACCACCGTTTACGTTTCCGTCGCCAATGCGAGCCAGTGCGCGGCAACCTACGGCGCTCTCAACCACGTTGTTAACATGCACAACGGTTCCACACTTCTGCTGCCCGGCGAGGGCGCACGCCTCTACGACAGCGGCGGCGAGTTAGGGGACTACGGCGACAACGAACAACTCATCCACACATTCAACTGCCCAGGAGAAACACGGCTGGATCTGACCTTTAACAGCGTGGACATTGCCATCGGCGACACCCTCTACGTATATGCTGGTGCCACGACATCCCCCTATGCACTGTTAACCAGCCTCACCCATTCTGCTTCCATCAGCTCTCTGATTGTCAACCAATCTGCGGTCACTTTCAAGTTCAACTCCAACTGGGCTAACAGCCGTCCAGGATGGAGCATCGACGTTTTCACCAGCGTCCCGATGACACCTGTGAGTGCGCACGTCAGCCCACTTAACCACGACACTGTTGCCGCCACACTCTGCACTTCGCAAACCCCTTACCAAAACCTTTACTTCCCGCCTTTGGACTTAAGCCAACCGACCGTCTATCTCTCCGACACAATCTTTGTCTCCGATGACGGCTGCCAGACCGCTGTGCATCTTCACGTCATCGTCAATCCTGTTTCCCATACGGAACTCCACGACACCCTGATGCCCTGCCAGCTGCCTTTTTCTTGGAACAGCGTCACATTCAGTGACTTCGGCACACAAACCGCTACCATGACTAACACCTTCGGGTGCGACAGCATCATCACCATGACCGTTCATTGGGGACCACCCGCCGACTCCACAACAGTTTACGACACTATCGTGGAAAATCAGCTCCCCTATCATATCAACGGACTGATTTTCAACGAGCCAGGCGTTCAGGTTGCCACGTTGCAAACCCAAGACGGTTGCGACAGTATCGTCACTGTACACCTCTTCGTCCATCACAATGTCACCGCCGAAGCTGACTCTGTCATCTGCGACAATGCGCTGCCGTTAGTATGGAACGGTGTAACATTCACACAAAGCGATACGCAAACCGTAGCGCTGACCGCCCATACCGGGGCCGACAGTCTCCTGACCATGAATCTTTTTGTCAACCCCACAAGCCTGACAACATTCACCGATACCACCTGTCAAGGCAACACCTACAGCAATTACGGGTTCACACTTTCAGAGTCCGAGACAACAACACCGGGATTCATCACTCTGTATCGCACCGAGAGCAACATTTTCAACTGCGACAGTGTCATTGAGTTGCATCTGCTCATTACGCCGGTCATCACCCCCAATTTCTATGCCGAACCCGACAAAGCGCTACTTTCCGAAAATCCGGACATCCATTTCACGAACATCACGGAACTTGAGGGGCTTGCGGGCTTGAATTATTTCTGGATTTGGGATTACGGTGACGGGGCAACAGATTCAACCGAAACGCTCCAGGCCGAACACCTCTACACACAATGGGGCGATTACACTGTCACCCTAACTCTGTCTGTAAACGAATGCGTGTCGGAATACAGCATCCCCATCATTATTGAAGCCGACCTTGAGTTCCCGAACGTAATTACCCCCAACGGTGACGGCATCAACGACGTGTTCGTCATCAAGAACCTAAACCCCGACCGCCCAAACAGGCTTTATATCACCGACCGCTGGGGGAAAACAGTTTGGAGCAAGGACAACTACCAAACATACATGAAAGACGAGCAGATCTATAACGCAGAGAACGGTTTCGGCATGGATAATATCTCTGATGGCGTTTACTACTACACGTTCTACTACGAAGGTGCGGTGCGAACCATCAGGTTCAACGGGTCGATTACAGTCATCCGGTGAGCCTCCTCGTTGGGATAACTTTTTACCATGACCGAAAAGATTCTGGGAACCTTTTTCAACCGATTGCTGACCACGGCCATCATGTTTGCCGTGATTATCATCAACACCAACCAGTTCGGGCCGGAAGGTACCGGCACCATCGCCATTGTCATTCTCGGACTGACGTTGCTGCAGGTGCTCAGCAATTTCGTGGGCGGTTTCACATTAGTCTATCTCACTCCACAACGCGACAACCTCCAACTTCTGCTCCTCTCCTACGCATGGATGCTGGTCAGCACTTCCGCTGGCGTGTGTTTGCTCGATGTCTTTCACCTGGTCCCACACGAATTCATCCTCTTCACCTTCATCACCTCCATCATTCTCAACGTCTATTTTATCCACCTCGGCATCATACAAGGGAAAGAGGATATCAAACTATATAATCTACTGCAACTTACGCAAGCCGTGCTGTTGATTCTCCTCCTCGGCATAACATTGTTTCTGCACTATCATTTTGGTTGGGTTATCCACATCCGCATTTACCTACACCTCTATCTGGTTTCCTTTTTGGTGCCTAGTATCATCAGCTGTTTCTATATCCGCCGTCATGTCCGTTTCAACAATTTCAGCGGCGTATGGAAATTGTTCGGGGAAATGGTCAAACTCGGCTGCTGGACGCAATTAGCGAATCTGGCCCAGCTGTTCACCTACCGCACCAACTACTTTCTCATTCAACGCTTCATCAACGACAAATCACTGGGAATCTATGACTTGGGGAGCAAAATTTCGGAAGCGGCATTAATCATCCCGAAGAGCATCTGTGTGGTGGAATATGCCCGCATTTCCAACTGTCAGGAGGCGGATTACACGAAACAAATCACCCTTTCGCTGCTGAAATTCGCGCTGGCTATCATCCTGATTGCCGTATTGGTGCTGTGGCTGCTGCCGGCATCCTTCTTCGGTTTCATCTTCGGCCCCGAATACGCAGAGTCGAAGCCTGTTATAAACAGCCTGTTACCCGGCATCGTATCGCTATCCTGTCTCTCAATTCTTTCCCACTACTTCTCCGGACACGGCAAATTCTACATCAACGCCATAGGCTCCTTCATCGGTCTGGCGGTGACACTCGCGTTGGGTTTCACATGGCTGGCCGGGACATCCAAAGCGGATCCCGTTCATGCCCTACAGGTGGCAGGCCACATCTCCAGCATCGCCTACACCTGTACATTCGCCTATACGCTGACCTGCTTCATTATACGGACAAAGGCCGTTCCGCGTGATTTTCTCATCACCAAAGAAGACCTCATCCTGTTAAAAGAAAACTTGTCGTCAATTTCCATTTTCAAAGGGAAGGAGCGTTCCTGACCGACCTCAATTTCACTTCATAGAAATGGTCCGGAGTGGCGTGCGGCACCAATTTCTCCACTTGTAAACGCTCGGGAATAAAGATGGCGCACATGGTGTTGGCGACATGGTAGAGATGCGGGCGCTTCTCGGGCGGTGTTCCCTCCCAAATAGCCGACAACACACTCCAACGGATGGTTTCAGGGTCGTAACCGTAGTCATGCCAGACGATTACGGAATTATCGTTGTGAAGAAGCGTAAAAGCGGTTTCAGTATCTTTCCGCACCGACTCGTAATGGTGGTCACCGTCAACGAACACAAGATCGAACTGTCCCTTATACTGCGAAAAATCGAAAGTTTGCGAGTTGCCTTGCAGATGCGTCACATTGTCCAGATTTTTGGAGAAGACCGCGTGAGCGTCGGCGTAACGTTCATCGCAGGTGAGTGCAACAATTTCCTCTCGCGACAGGTTCAGCGTCACACATTGGGGAACATCCGAAGCCACATTCGCCACGCTCTCCCCTCTCCACGTTCCGATTTCAAAATAACGTTGCGCATTCTGCCGGCGGGCGAGCGCTTTCAGCAGGGCAATATCGATGGGCATGGTCGCGCCCGAGAGATAGGCGTATGGCGACACCGTCTCGGCGAAATCCGGGAAAAGGGTTTCCAAACGCACCAACGGAAGTCCGTCAGGCAACGCATACTTCCGGCAGAACTGCTCCTTGCACACATCCTCGTCATCTAACACATTATTAAGCAAATAGGGATGCCGCATAATGAGTTTCAACGCTCTCAAACCTTTATGTATCTTGTTCATAACCGCTTATTTCAGATAGTGATTCTTAATTTCTGTGATGTATTGTTTTATTTCAGATGGAGTCAACCAGAAATCCCGCATCCGAAAATGAGACTCTTTCAAGAAGCAGACCATCAGGAAGACCGCGTTCATGCTGTAGGCGATAGCGGCGGTGGCAGCGGCCCCTTGCGCGGCATGACGGGGAACCAGCGTGAATCCGCACACCAGCGTGACCGCCAGTCCGCAAAGCGCGGCAACCGTGTTCATGAAATAGCGACCAGAACCGGAATAGTAGTGGCCGAGAATAAGGAAGAGGCTGTAGAGCAGCACTCCCGGTGCCAGAATGCGGATGAGTGAGGCCACCGGTCCGAACTCGGGACCGAAGACAAGCTGGTAGAACGAGGCCGGCAACAGAGCCAGCACCACGACTGCAGGTAACGCCACAGCAAAGCACAACTTTGCAAGATCCAATGTAAGTCGCTGATTGTACGCCTTGTCCGTACTATTGGAAATACGGGCATACTGTACCAACGCGATGCTGTTGGGAATAATCCACAGCGACTCGGCCAGCGACACCGCATTGGAATAGACTCCCACGTTTCCCGCATCCACAAACGCATTCAACAAATAGTAACTGAGCCGCAAGTTGAAAAACTGCACGAAATGACCGGTCTGGTTGAGGAAACCATACTTGAAAAGAGCCTTCAACGTCTCCCTGTATTCCCTCATCGGGGAAAGGGTGAGTGCGGCATACTCACGGCGCAACTGGCAGACACCCAGCACCGAAGAGCTGAAATAGGCCAGATAAAGCCCAATGATATAACCGTAAATGTCGCGGCGTCCAAGTGCCAAATAATAAATCGCAAGAGTAGCCACCAAGACCAATGGCTGCAGCAAGGTATTGTAGTTGGCCTTTTTCACCTCCTCCTTGCCTATCAAGAATCGGAAGTTGATACTGGCAAATGAGGAGATAAACGAGAGGACAGCTGTGTGGAGTGCGAGGGTTGCATCAAGTCCCATGTTGAAAAGCAGCATGACCCCACCCATGAGTACCGCAATGATCAGTGCCCACAGTACGGAAGGAAGCCAGAGTTTCGAAAAGGGATGGCGCGAGGTCAGAAACACAAGACTCGCCCCACAGACAATCTCCGAGAAAATCAGGATGAAGCTGATGTTCGTCAGAATCAGCGACTGCACACCTTTGCCGCTGTCGCCCAGCACCTGCGAAATGATGACGGCAATCATCAGGTTGATAAATGCAACGACGATTTTCGTGCCAAAGGTGTTTAATATTTTTCCGAACATAGCGATTTTTACGGCGGCAAAGGTACACAAATTACGAATACCCCTCTATTTGCAATTTGCGAAAAAAGACTATCTTTGCCCGCTCAAAAATGATGATATGTTGATTGTCCACATCCCCTCTTGGTTTCCCATACCGGAAAAGCCGTTAAACGGAAACTTCATCTCCCGGCACATTGAATCGCTGGGTGACCGTGTGCAATCGGTCATCCTGCACCACGTCCATCCAGGCTTCACCCCTACCCTGCCCCAAAACGCCACCTTGTTCCCTGTGGAAGTAAGCACTGCGAACAAACTGAAGCTCTTCAACGCATACAGTTCCGCTTTCAAGCAGTTGATCAAGGCTTACGGACGGCCTGACATCATTCACCTGCACGTGGTATTGCCGATGGGGCCCGTGGCGGTGAGACTAAGCCGACAGTTCCGCATCCCTTTGATTGTCAGCGAACACTGGACAGGCTATCTGCCCATGAACCGTCCGAAGCTCTCCCTCGCGGAACGCATCATCTTGCGTCACACGTTCCGTCATGCCAACCACATCACAGCCGTATCCCAAGACCTGCTCAACAACATTGCCGCCACCGTGCCCACCGCAGCAAAAAAGCCCCAAACCGTGGTCGGCAACGTGGTGGACACCAACCTGTTCGGCCTCAAGGATAGCCTGCAGCAGACAAGTAAAAAACAAATCCTGCACGTTTCCACTTTGGAAAATGATGCGAAAAACATTATGGGCATCCTACGTGCCGTGGATGCGTTGAAGAAACAGCGCGACGACTTCGAACTCAATATTGTCCACGATTTCTGGAACATTCTGGCGGAAACCTTTGTCCGGGAACGCGGCTTGGAATCAATTGTACACTTTTTAGGACGGAAATCCTCCGGCGAAATCGCAGGATTACTGCAACAGGCCGACTTTTTCCTGCTGTTCTCCAACTACGAAAACCAGCCGTGTGTGCTATTAGAGTCGTTCAGCACCGGCACACCAGTGGTGACAACTCCCGTGGGCGGCATCCTTGAAATCACCAATGAAAACAACGCCGTCATCGTCACCCCGAAAGACGAAGTTCAACTTGTTGAAAAACTGGATTATATGCTGGACAAAAGCAAACAGTTCAATTCCGAAATCATCCGAAAACAGGCAGAAGAGATTTGTTCACCCGATGTCATCGGCAACAAGTGGACGGAAATTTACCGCAATGTCGTAGAGACGCAAAATTTTGCGTCTTTGCCCTAAGAAATCTGCACCAGTTCCACCTTTTCGAAATTCTTTAGAATTGAGTTGATACCCTTGACGTTATCATATCGTTTCATCCGTATCTCCAAGCTAACCAGCATTTTGCCGTTGTTTTCCTCTGCAGACTTGTGCATCTCATAGTTCAGCACAGTGATTTTTTCCTGACGGAGCTTTTCCAAAATCTCCGTTATCACGCCATATTCTTCAACAAGGAATGTGATGTGGCGTTCTTTTTGAGAAAAATAAGGCAGATAGACATTGATCAATCCCAACGACACAAGCACGATAACGGTGGTGACGGCGGCGATAATGAACATTCCGTTGCCGCAGGCAAGCCCGATGGCGGCGGTGACCCAGAGGCCGGCGGCAGTCGTCAGCCCGCGCACCATCTGTTTCTGCAGAATGATAGTGCCCGCACCTATGAAACCAATACCCGTAACCACCTGAGAAGCAATACGCGACGGGTCGAAACTCACATGGTCGCGATCCAACATGAAATCGAAGCCATAAACGGAGATAATCATGAACAGGCAGGCTCCGAGCGCTACCAAAAGGTGCGTCCGAATACCTGCTTCCTTAGCATGATATTCACGCTCGAAGCCGATGACCGCCCCCAAAAACGTGGCCGTTAACAGCCGTATAATGAAAACGCTCACCATAAATCACTATCTATCAGAAAACTCGGGAGAATTTCGGTAAAAATCAAAATTCAACCGCCGGGTGAGAGGACTGAGTACCAAAGTGTCTTCACTATGTCCTGTTGTATTTTCCATTATCAAATCTTTGTAAGAAAAACTGCGGGAAGCAAATAAACCATACGCAGATTTATTTTCGGAAATAAAATTGGTGTACTCCAAAGAATTTTGCACAACGCTACTGCTTGGAGTCGCCACTTCCCTGTATGTCAAATAGTTATTGTCGCCTGCCCAAACAGTCAGACGAATACAACGATAGGGATTCCCATCAATTGCATCTATATAACGTGTGACAGATGGATTGGTTTCGATTGCTTGAATGATTGTGGTGAAAAAAGTTTTGGGAATGAATGAATTAAACGTCACTTCTGAAGTGGATGTGGCTTTAATATAATCCCCGTTAAGCCTTTTTGTCAATTGTTTGTGTTCTATCGTTCCTGTGGCATTATCAACCTCTATGTAGTAAAAAGTGAGGTAAATATCATACATGGCTGCATTTTCAGCTTGGAAGAACTTGATTGTATAGGGTTGACTAAGATTCATATTCCAATCATACCTTGGATTCGAAATGTTGAAGTCACCCACAATCAATGTCTCCGCATACACTTCATCCCCCGTAGTGCTGCGATCAATCACCAACCGGTAAACCGCCTCTTTGTCCAACTGCCAATCCGAATAGTAGAGCAACTGCTTCGGATTCGGGAAGTACCCCTCCCCCTGCGGGATAGCCGTTGTGGTGTCAAGTACCGCACTGCGCACAATCTTGCCGTTACGATACTCTTCCAGCCGGACCTCTATCGAATCGACCGGATAATAAACATTGTCCCATTTTCCTGCCTCGGTGAGAGCATTCTGGTCTGTGATGAATCCACGATAAACCTTGAAATAATGAGTATCATCATTGGGATTCAAAATTCCATAAGAAATGGTAATATCCTTGAAATCAGCTGTCAAATCAATATCCTTGCATTGTGTGAGCAACAAGCCCGCAAACGCGCAGAACAATATTATAGAAACTTTATTCTTCATTTTTATTCATTATAATTCGGAATCTCGCGCAGCCATTTGGTACCCATGACCTGACCATATTTGTTGACGCGAGTGTTTTTGTAAAACTTCTCATTTATATAATAAATAAGTCGCGCAGAAAGCATATTGTTGTGATACTTATGGGTCTCCAATACGGGAGGTGAATTTGGGTCGTTCAAAACATACGCGAACTGCGCCTCGCGAATGGGAACCAGTGAGTATTCATAACGAAGATTCAGGTTCAAGTTCTTGTACAAACGAATGTTGACATCGGCAATTACCGACCAGTCGCTCTTTTTGTAGGTACCAGAACGAGCATTGATTGTACGGGTGTAGCCGTTATAGACCTCATGGGCACGCACCAAACGGCTCCAAGCGAAACCGAGCCCGAATGTGCAACCTGAATAGCGTTCCTCATAATGCACCATCACGGGAATCTGCACATAGTCAAGGGAAATGTTGCATTTCACCGTTGAATCAAACGGCACCGACCAGTCCACATCCGTGAACATAGAGGGAGCATAATTGTCCAAGTTGAAATAGCCCGGATTGCAATGTTTAACCGATCCTTTCATGGAATAGAGCATCTCTATGGAAACCTGCCAAGTCTGCTTTCTGTTCACGGGAACCGTCAGGCCCAATCCGCCGTTAAAGCCGACCTTATAGAACCCATGCACATCATCACCCTCAATCTGCGCAAAATTGACACCAGCTACAACAGATCCTATAAACCGTTGGGCTTCAACATTTTGTATCAAAAAAGCACAAAACGCGAAACTCATCAAAATTCGTATGATGCTATTTTTCATTCTTTACAAAATTTGCACTGCGAAAATACATTTTTTAATGGATAATAGACAACAACTCATAAAACGAACTGTTATTGAACATCTTTCTATTTCACGCCTTCCAGCAATACATTAAACCAAGAACTACGCCTCGTCCACCAGCTTCTTGAAGAAGCTGGCTCGCGCTGCGCCTTCGCCGGTGTTGAGGAGCACGGTCTCGCCATTGCGGATCTGCCCTTCCTCCAGGGCTTTGTAGAAGCCGGCCAGACATACAACTGAGGCGGGTCCGAAGTAGATGCCGCGCTCGTCCTTGACGATTTTGCCGTATTTCGCCAGCTCGCTCTCCTTCACACGCAGGAACGTGCCGCCGCTCTTGCGCACGATGGGCGCGACAATGGGATACATGCCCGGATTGCCGGCGGAAAGGATGGAAACCATGGTCTGCGGATTCGGGATGACGGGATAGTCCTTCTCGTAACCTTCTGGGAATCCGGCCTTCACGGCACTCTCCCACCCCTGCACCATCGGGTCGCAGGTGTCCTGCTGGATCAGCAACATACGGGGCATCTTGGTTTCCGGGAAGGTGGTCTGTAGGTCACGGATACCCTTGTCGAGGGCGATGGGACCCGTGCCGCCAGCAACCGCCTGCACATACACATCCGGCATCTTGCCCAACTGACGAAGGTACTCGAAGACCATCGTCTTTTTGGCCTCTACACGGATAGGGTCGATATTGCCAGTGGAAATCAGCACGTTGTTCTTCTCGTGGAAGTCGTTGGCTTCCTTCTTGGCATCACCGTAGTTGCCGTCGCACACGACCACGTTCTGTCCGTAAGAGCGGATGGCCGCAACGGAATCGGGACAAGCGTCATGCGGCATGAAGACCGTGAACTTGATGCCGGCCTCGGCCAAATAACGAGCGTACGCCGTGGCGGTGTTGCCCGTGGAAGCCACGCAGAACTCCTTCACGCCGTTCTCCTTGAACAAAGAAGCTGCCAACGAAGCGGCAATGTCCTTGAAGGTGTTGCTTCCGCCGTTCAGGTCGTTGCGATAGACCATCACCTTACAGTCAACGCCATATTTCTCACGAGCGTATTTCTCCAAGAAATCCCACTCCTCAATCGGAATGGCACCCTCGCCCAAAGAGACGATGTTCTTCTCGTCCATCACGGGCAGGAAGTCGAAATAGTGGTAGAAGTTCTCAGGATGATGCTCCGGTTTCGTCAGCTCCGTTATCTTGTGATAATCAGCCGAATAGACGACATCGGCACGTTTGCAGCCGCACTTGCACTGCTGGCTCTGCGAAAACCAAGTGGCAAAGTCGGGAATGACTTCGCCACATTGTGTACATTTCAGGTGGTATTTGCTCATACTTTGACTTTTGACTTAGACTTAAAACTTAGACATAGACTTAGGACTTAGACTAGTCTATGTCTAAGTCTATGTTATAGTTACTATTTAATCAGCGCCATATCCGGCATCGGTTTGTCGTACTCGCCACGAGCCAGGCGTTCCTTGATGTCGCGGAAAGCAGCCAACGTGCGCTCCACATCCTCCATGCTGTGGGCAGCGGTGGGGATGATGCGGAAGATGAGCATTCCCGGAGGAATGACAGGATACGTGACGATTGAGCAGAAGATGTTGTAGTTCTCGCGCAGATCGACAGCGATGTTGGCGGCCTGATCGACACCGCAATAGAGGTGTACAGGAGTGACGCACGCCTCGGCGGGTCCGATCTCATAGCCGAGGTCGCGGAAACCTTTCTGCAAAGCGCGGGTGATTTTCCACAGTTGGGCTCTCAGACGGTCGCCTTCTTCGCTGCGGATGATCTCAAGACGTTTCAGACAGCCGACCACGATGGGCATCGGGAGCGATTTGGCGTACATCTGGGAGCGCATGTTGTAACGCAAGACATTGATGATGCTCTTTTCCGTCGCAACGAAGCCGCCGATAGTGGCCATTGACTTCGCGTAAGCACCGATATAGACATCGATGTCGTCCATCACACCGAAATGCTCGGAGGTGCCTCTTCCGTGAGGGCCCATGGCTCCGAAACCGTGAGCGTCGTCGATGAGGATGCGGAACGGGTATTTTTTCTTGAGAGCCGCAATCTGGTCGAGGATGCCGAGTGCGCCAGTCATGCCGAACACGCCTTCGGTGATCAGCAGCACGCCGCCTCCCTGCTCGTCGGCGATTTTGCAAGCATTGCCGAGAATACGCTCGCAATCCACGATGTCGTTGTGACGGAACTTGAAGCTCTTGCCGAGGTGCAAACGGATACCGTCGCGCAGACAAGCATGCGCTTCCGCGTCATAGACAATGACATCGCGTCTGCAAACCAACGAGTCAATGGTGGACATGATGCCTTGATAGCCGAAGTTGAACTCGAAAGCAGCCTCCTTATGCTCGAAGTCGGCCAATTCACGCTCCAGTTGTTCGTGGAGAGCGGTCTGGCCGGTCATCATACGGCTGCCCATCGGATAGGCCATGCCCCAGCGGGCGGCACCTTCCGCGTCGGCCTTGCGCACCTCGGGATGGTTAGCCAAACCGAGGTAGTTGTTGAGGCTCCAGCAAAGCACCTCTTTGCCGTTGAAACGCATGTGCGGACCCAGCTCGCCTTCCAACTTCGGGAATGCGAAATAGCCGTCAATTTTCTCGCGGTACTGCCCGATCGGACCACCGGATGACTCTTTTATTCTTTCGAAAATGTCTTTCATATTATTGTTGATTTACTTGTTTATTATTTCTTGTTTTGGAAAAATGCTCTTTTGTGGGGTTTCGTTATAAGACGTAAGACTTTAGACTTTTTTTATAGCCTTATACGTATCTCAAGTCTCAAGTCTTCAGTCTCAAGTCTCAAGTCTCACTCTCCTTTCCGTTTCGCCTCTTCCATCTTTTCGTACTCCTCCAAGAACTGCGGGATGTTGGACATCTCAATCCGTTTGTTGAGGATGATTTCGTGACGGCTGTTAAGGATGAACATGGCAGGATTGCCCATCTCGTAGATGTTGAAATACTCGAGGTAGTCCATGTTGCCCTTGTTGCCCCCGACCTGGATCCAAGGATAGTTGTTCTCCTTCACATACCTTTTCCAGCGGTCAGTATCGGAATCGTTACCGACGGCATAGACCTCGAAATTACGCTTGCCCAAGGCCTGCAGCGAATCATATACCGCACGGAGTTTCTTGGATTCCTTCTTACAAGTCGGACAATCGGGATCATAGAACCAGAGAATCGTGTAAGGCTTGTTTATTCTGTACGATGAATGCCACTTGGTCATATCATCCGTCAAGGTGGTGTCAGGAATGAAGAGTTCGGGAGCGATTTTCCCGATAAGAATGGGTTCTATACGTTTGATACGCTTCTGATACTTTGCCAAGACATCCTCGTCAAGCCAGTAGCATTTCCCCTCCAGTTGGTTGGTTTTGGCAATATGATAGAACACCGCGTCATGCCCGATCACCTTGCTGGTCTCGAACTGGTATGAGAGCCAGTCGCAGCAATAATGGTACATGAACGTGTCCTTCTCCGTCTTCTTCAAGAAAATATCGATGTATTTGTTGATGGTGTCGGTTTCCTGATGGTAGAGGAATTTCAGGAAATATTCCTTCAATTTAGGTTCAAAGGAAGGTATATAGATGAAACGATGGTCACCCAAATCAAAATTGTCCCAATAATGCAGACGATAATAGGCGGCCTGTGCCTGATAGTCTGTCGTGCCATCCTCCTTTTTAAACTCCGGGACATCAACGTTCTGATAGGATTTCTGCATCTTGGAGAAGAGGTAATTCGGATTCTTGGCGATCAGCTCCTCGATGAAAGCGGTCATCTCGTCATTAATTCCGGCCAGCTTCTCCTTATAATAGTTGGCGCTGTCGGCGTTCCCCGCTTCGTCAAACTCCTTGCGTTTCTTGGACCATTCGTTAGCCAACTGCGATGCCTGGGCGGTCTTTTTCTGGAAACGCAACATCTCCGCATTTTCCGGCGAGTTCTTCACTGAAAAGTTCTCCGGATTCATCGTGGTGTCCAAGTTGTACTCGAAGTGCTGATTGTTGTCGAGGATGAAGTTAAGATACAGCTTCTTATCCATCGAAACCAGCGAATACATGCCGTCATCATAGCGGTCGGTGCCCTTAAACACAAATTTACCCTTCGCTGCGGGTTTCACGGAATCCTTGAGAATCAGCTTTTCATTGTAATGGATCACCAAATAGACCAATGTGTCTTTCGCGTCTTTGACGTTGAAAATCAGCTCATGACCGTCCTTGTCGCGGTAATTGGCCGGATTGTTCTTCGACTTCTGCAGGTTCTTCGGCACATCGTTCTGGGCTGATATTCCAGAAACGCCTATGAAGAAACTGGACAACAACAGAAGAATAAACGTTTTTTTCATATTTCTATACTAATTTGTTTATCGTTTTATTACTACCCCGCCCTTCGGGCACCCCTTCTAAAAGAAGGGGAATGGTCCTTCGACCGTTTTTCATCGCATCATCGTCTCATCGCATCAACCGTATAATCTCATCTAACGTAATTTGCCGTGCGATTATTGCATGATTTTTTTCATTATCTATCAACAGAATGACCGGAGTGGTGACGATGTCGAAATACTCGATGAAATCCTCGCTGGTTTCGCCCATGGAGGTGCTGAGGTTGATCCAGTCGCTGAGACCGTGTTTCTCGGAGAAGGCCGTCCAACGGTCGTAGTCGTCGTTGACCTCCACGGCAAAGACCTCGAAATCAAGCTCGTCGGCTTTTTCTTGGTAGAGATCGTGCAGAATCGGGGTCTGTTCCTGACAATGGTCGCAGTCGGGGTCCCAGAACCAGAGGATCGTGTATTTCGTCTTTATCTCGTTAGTGGAGTGCTGTTTGCCGTCAATGTCGTAGGCGGTGAGTTCAGGAATATGCGCACCGGGGGCGAGCTTGCGGACAACATCTATTTTCCGCTTGGCCAGACGCGCACGGTCGCCCAAGCAACAGGGAAGATTGTATTTGTCATAAAGATGCAACAGAATTGGATCGTAAGCAGGTTCTCCTGTCGCCCAATAGGCATTGAAAAGATAAGTTGCCAAGAAACCGGGCCTACAGCAACCCGCCAAAAGACTATCTATAGCGGGAATCAAATATTCTGTGTCATATATCTGATTATCTGTCAAATATTTAGAAATAAACGGATGAATTGCGGACTTGGAATTCCAAATCAAAGGATCTGAAAGGTTCAATTTCGAGATCACATAGTCGTAAATAGATTGATGTATGGATAACTGCGGATTCTCTTGGAGGACAGACAAGTATGCAGAAAGTGCAACGTCATACAGATAATACTGTTCCACAGAACTGCCAGGTGCATCGGAATATTTCTCTATTATCTTCCGGAAAGCATCCACAGAAACGATCGCGCTTGAATTACGACGAATTTCATCAGATAGATTCGCGTAATTTGCTTCATAACTTCCTGACTTACAAGCAAAATTTCCAACTTTATTGTACCCATTGCCGTATGTCATCAAGCTGTTATGAGAATTTCGCAACATAATATCCCAAATGGGCGCTCCGCCTTTTTCATATACTAAACGATATACGCCCTTTTCGACGGGATGCTTGCTTTTGAATTTAGCTTTTCCTCCCTTGACAACAGCACTGTCCAGATAAACGGGAGTTCCACATTGATAACCTTCCAGATACAGAACCTGATGATTGGATATAATATCCTTGTCTATTACTTGGATATTATAATGAATCAGGTTTCGCACGGAAGTCATACACCCGCATGGTTCATCCACCTGGGCACGCACAATCCCCGCCGTCCCTAAGACCAGGGCCAGCAGCACGGTGATTGTCCGGATATGTGTTCGTTTCATCATCTTATTATCTCATCATCGTCCCCACACTGCGCTGCGCTTTCGTTGTGGGAAGTCCCACACTGCGGCTTCGCCTTGTGTGGGGTTACTTGCACTTCGTGCGTTTTGTCCCTTCGGGACTGCTTAAGGAAGTTTTCTTTATTTACTGCTAACTACTAACTGCTAACTACTAACTCGCAAGCATCTCCTTGATGTCACCCATCAATTTGTTTGCGATGTTCTCGGCGACCTGCGGGGTGAGGGCCTCGGCGTAGATGCGCATGATGGGTTCGGTGTTGGAGCTGCGCACGTGTACCCAGCTGTCGTCGAAATCGACTCGCACACCATCGACCGTATTTACTTGGTAATTAGCGTATTTCTCGGCAATCTTGGCCAAAATCGCCTTCAAGTCAACGGAACTGTCGAGTTCGGTTTTCTTCTTCACGATGCAGTAGTCGGGATAGAGGGCGCGGATCTGGCTGCAGCTCTTGCCGCTCTTGGCCATATAGGTCAGGAAGAGCGCGATGCCCACGAGCGCATCGCGACCGTAATGCAGCTCGGGATAGATGACGCCTCCGTTGCCTTCACCACCGATGACGGCGTTGGTCTTCTTCATCATCTCCACCACATTGACCTCGCCCACAGCGGACGGTGTGTAAGTCATTCCGTACTTGTCTGTCACATCCTTCAACGCACGGGAAGACGAGAGGTTGGAAACGGTGTTGCCGGGCGTGTGCTGCAGCACGTAGTCGGCCACGGCCACCAGGGTGTTCTCCTCCACAAACAGCGTGCCATCCTCCCTGACAATGGCCAGCCTATCGACATCGGGATCGACCACGAAGCCGACATCGTAGTTGGAGCGCTCCATGGCGTTGCAGATACCCGCCAAGTTCTCGGGAATCGGCTCAGGATTGTGGGCGAAAACGCCGTTCATCTCGCTGTTGAGCACCGTCACATCGTTGACACCCAAGGCTTTGAGAAGAACTGGAAGTGCCAATGCCCCCGTGGAGTTCACCGTGTCCAGAATCACCTTGAAGTTCGCCTTCGTGATGGCGTTCTTGTCCACCAACGGCAAATTCAGGATGGCATCCACATGATCCTTGATAGCATTTTCATAAAGAGTGTAACTTCCTAATTTATCAATCGTTACATAATTTAATTCATCCGATTCTGTAAGTTCCACGATACGTTTGGCCTCCTCGCCGGAGACGAACTCACCGGTGCTGTTGAGCAGCTTCAGGGCATTCCACTGCATCGGGTTATGGCTGGCGGTGATGATGATGCCGCCGTCGGCTTTTTGCTGGATGACCGCCATCTCCGTCGTCGGGGTCGTGGAGAGGCCGAGGTCGATCACGTCAATGCCCATGCTCTGCAACGTACTGCAGACCAAGCGGTTCACAATATCGCCGGAGATACGGGCGTCGCGCCCGACCACCATGCGCATAGGGTTAGTTTCCGCTCTCTTTTCAAGCAGGAAAGTGGCGAAAGCCGTTGTAAATTTCACGACATCGACGGGTGTAAGGTTCTCGCCGACAGTTCCTCCGATGGTTCCGCGTATTCCGGAAATGGACTTAATAAGTGTCATATATCTTTGTTTTTTTAATACTCAAAACAAGCCGCAAAAGTAAGAAAAATCGGCATAACTTGAGACGGCGTGACGAAAAAAATGTTAAAAAAGCCTGTTAGATTTTTTATTTTTGACAGTTTCAAATGGACACCACCTCCACCTTGCTGCTAGAGTTGTTCCCCTCCTGAATCACCTGAATCTGTACGGGAATTCTCTCCTGAAGTTCCTCCACATGGCTGATGATTCCCACATGGCGGCCAGACTTGGTGTGGAGCGAACGCAGAGTGTTGATTGCGTTCTGCAACGGTTCGCCGCTGAGCGTGCCAAAACCTTCATCGATGAAAAGCGTATCCACCGCCAACTGCT
>CAMJPH010000016.1 GCA_946407715.1 uncultured Bacteroidales bacterium
GGCGTAGCCTATTGGCTTCTTGAAAGAGAGCACTTTTTCAAGCGGACTCAATAATAAAAAAACAGAGACGTTTTGCAACGTCTCTGAATACACAACATGATATGAAAAAGAATGTGGAAATTATCCACAATAGAAATATTCTTTCACGATTTGCATCATCAAATCCGGATTCTTGACAATCTCGTTACGGATATTCTTGTCATTGAAGGATTTGAGTTGTTTGATGATGTCGTCAATCATGGAACGGTCGAAAACACCGTAACGCTCGAAGATTTCGCGGTGGGCGCTAAGTTCGTCGGCGGACTCCCAGCAGGATGCCGGCAGTTGGGCCAGGCTCTCCACGAGGGCTTTGTTCTCGGCGCGGTGAATATCCACGTCCACGTAGGTCTTCTTGGCGAATTCGAGGGCGTTCTCCATCTCGAAGCCGTGGCGGGCGGCGCAGACCAGACCGGCGAGGAGCAGGTAAAGGTCGGCGGAACCGTCAGGACAGCGGAACTCCACGGTCTGTTTCTGGGAACGGTCTTTGTTGACGGCCTTCTCTAACGGGTTCAATTCGGCCACGATGTCGTTCTTGTGGGTCCAGCCTAACGGGACGCGCACCAAAACGGAACGATTACGGTCACCCCAGCAAACGGATGTGGGAGCCTCCTGATGCGGCACAAGGCGGAAATAGGAAGTGGGGTTGGTGTTACCGAAAGCGGTCAGAGAGCCGGCGCAAGTCATGTAACCGGCGATGGCGGTCTTGGCGATGGAGTTGAGCTTGCCTTTGGTCACCATCTGGTTCTTGCCCTTGGCATCCACGATGCAGGTGTGGATGTGCAATCCGCTGCCGGCCTTGCCTGCGGTGATCTTCGGTGAGAAAGTCACGTCAAAGCCGTATTCGTAAGCTAAGTTGCGGATGACCCATTTTGCCAAAATCAGCTGGTCGGCGGCATCCTGCACGTCCGTGACCAGAAATTCGATTTCGTTCTGTTCGTAAATCTTGCCGTCCATGGTGAAATTACCCACCTCGGAGTGACCGTATTTGATCAAACCGCCCATTTTGGCGATGTTGAGCATGCACTCGGCGCGGAACTGCTCGAATTTTGTGAACGGGGAGGACTCGTGGTAACCCTTTTGGTCCGGAATGGTAAACAGGTCGTCTTCTTCGCCGATGACGTAGTACTCCAGTTCGCCCATGGCTTGGAAGTAGTTGCCTGTCACTTCAGTGAATGATTTGGCAGCCTTGCGAAGAATATATTCCGGAGAATTTTCAAGGGGTTTGCCTTCGTTGTTGTAATAAGAACAAAGGAAGGAAAGAGTGGGGATTTCAGTGAACGGGTTCAGGAAAGCGGTGGAGAAGCGCGGAATCACGTAGAGGTCGCTGGAACCCGCATGGATGAAAGCGGGGAAGATGTTGGAACCATCCACGCGCTCGCCGTTGGAGAGAATCTGTTCCAGATACTCGCGGCTGTGCAGCACAAAACCCAATGTCTTGATGCGGCCGTCACCGGCAACATAATGGAAGTTGACCATCGGGATGTTGTTCTCTTCCACATATTTTATCATATCCGCCTTGGTGAATTCCTTTGGACTTTTCTTGAAATAATTCACGAGCGGATTCAAACTCATGGTGATGTTGTCTTTCATATTTTTGATTTTTACGTTTCTGAATGCGGGGGCAAAGATAGCATTTTTTCTGAATGGGAAAAAATGTATTTTTGCGGATTGTTTTTGCTTAATGTCTTATTTTGCAATAATTTTTAAGATAAAATAATAATTCATTTATAAAATCAAGATCCATTATGAGAAGAAATTACATTTTCCAGAGGCTGACCGAAACAGTCAGACACTTTGTCGCCCTTATGCTACTTATGCTGATAGCGGCAAATTCTCTTTTTGCCGATGAGGTGACATTCGTTTTCGCGGATGCTGGATTCTCCAACGGACAAGTTCTGCCGAATGGCGATCTCAACGGAATCATCTCTTACAGTGCAGACAGGCAGAGCTCTGGCACCAACGGTCCCAAATATTTCAATTCAGGTTCTGCCCTGCGTTTCTATGCCAATCCGGCGAACGCCTTAGGCAATGCCATGGTTCTCACACCAGCGTTTGGCTACCAAATCACAGGGTTGACCATTAATGCTATCAGCGGTTTTGCCACACCTGTCGGCTATGTGGTTGACGGTGGCGATGCGGTGATTGTCAACGCTGACGAAACGTTCGTTTACTCCATCACCGGCATTGAGGCAAGTTCCAGCCTGAAATTTTACAACGCTGCCACAGCCAATTCGCAATTGCGTATCACTTCCATCACCATCACCTACACGACAGCGGAGGTTCCCACTGTGGCCGCCCCTACATTCAGCGTAGAACCGGGAATGTACTACAGCAGCATTTCCCTTAATTTGGCCTGTGCCACACCTGGAGCCGATATCCTTTACAAGCTTAACGACAGTGAATATTATACGCCTTACCAATCCCCGATTTCGATAAACTCCACCACTACCGTCCATGCATTCGCCGTGCTGGGCAATGACACCAGTGCAATGGCCCACGCCACGTATGAGTTCCCCTTGCATGTGACCCTTAACGATTTCAAAAATGGAGTCCCTGGTAACATCTATGTCATCTCCGAAACCGATACAAAAATGGATTTTGTATTCAGAAATGATCGGGAGTTGTATTTCATGAGTGAAAATCCATTCCAGCCGGAAGGACTGTTAGTATATGACAATAGCCCTGCGACAATCACCACCCAGTATGAAGAAGGTGAGACGGTTGATATGTTGGTGGGAACGCTTTCCATCTTCAACGGCTTAGCGGAAATGATTCCCGTGGCCAATCCCGGAAAGTCTATAAACTCAACTCCCCATGCGATTACTCCCCTGGAAGTGACTGTTTCGGATCTGCTGGCCAATCCCGAAAGGTATCTCTCCACTTTGGTGGTAATCAAGAACGGCCATTTCGAGGCCGGCACTTTCACAACCAACTCCAAAACAGGTGTGAACTTTGTGCAAGATGAAAGTACCATTTTGGTATATAACAATTTCAAAACGGTTACCGCTTCGTTCGAAGGGGGCGAAAAAGCCTCTGTAGTAGGATTGGTGGCTCTTTACAACGGTGTTCCCCAAATCTACCCGCGCGGTAACAGCGATATTGTTTGTCCTCAAATTCCCTACACCTGTTCTTTCGAGGGTAGCGAAGGCTTTGCTTGGACAATTGACCACGGCATCGCCAACCCCAACACGAACAAATGGTACATCGGAACCGCCAACCAGTTGTTTGACAACGCCAAGCTGTTCGTTTCCAATATAGCAGGTATTAATAATATATATAGTCCTAATTCTGCTTCTGTTTCCCATGCTTACATTGACATCACTCTTCCCGAGTCGGATGTTTTGTTGAGTTTCGACTGCAGAACTGTGGGTAACGCCGAGGATTTCCTGCAGGTGTCCGTTATGGATGAGGCACCCGAGGAGGGGGTCCTTCCGACAAATTATTTAGCTCGTTTTTACAACGTGAATACATTCACCCGCCAGACGGTTCTGATTCCCGCCTCGTTTGCCGGCGACAAGAAAATCGTCTTCACATGGCGTAATGATAATGAAATCGGGAACCAGACTCCTGCAGCCATTGACAATGTGACGATGGAGACCACCTGCTCAATGGTGTCCGAAATCTTTTTTGGATTAAACGGGCATTCTGTCATAGTCAACTGGCTATATCCTGAGGATCAGCACGCATGGATGTTGCAGTACAAGGCTTCCGATGCTGACGCCTGGCAGAGTCTGAACACCACTTCTTCCAGTGTCACGTTGAACAACCTTTCCACGGAAACAGCCTACGATGTGCGAATCAGGACTATTTGTGGCACTACTTTCAGTACATGGAAATATGCCCATTTCATCGTTCCGTGTATTTCGACCACCACAACTCCTGTTGAATTGACCATCGGGAACGGCACTGCCAGTACTACTTCAACGCCGACGAACTCCGATCTCGGCAATTCTTGGACACAGATGATTTATCCGTCCTCCAATTTTGCCACCCCTGGATACATCAACAGCTTGTCTTGGGAAATAGACGAAGCCAATGCACTCGACTACAATTCCCTGAAGATTTATCTCGGCACCACCGAGATGGCCGAGCATGCAAACACCAACGATTGGCTGCCTTTGGAGGAATTGACTCTCGTATATGAAAGAAATAACGGTACCATCGGCAACACTGCGGGTTGGGAAACCTTCACCTTGGACAATCCGTATTATTATAACGCTGAGGACAATTTAGTTGTTGTGGTGTCCCGCGCTTCCAACGACGGGAACAGCCTTTACTACCACTATTCTTTCGCCAACAACGCCTGTTTGTCCAGAAGTGCTGACGGCGATGACACATACGCCGCGCATCCGGGTACTGAATCAGGAATCCAAAACGGCTTCTTGCCGAACATGAAGATTGACTATCTGAGCAGCATTTGCAATGATGCCCACTGTGCCGCACCCACCGAGGTGGATGTTCAAAACATCACCACTAACAGCGCGGCCATTTCCTGGGTGGATAATGCCGCTAATGCTTGGAAAGTGAGCTACAAGAGTGAAAATGCCAGTGATTGGACTACTGTCAATGTTTTTAACAACCAATGCGTGTTGACGGGTTTGACACAAAACACTGATTATGAAGTACGTGTCATGGCTGACTGCGGTATCAACGGTATGAGCGATGAAGCTGCAGCAATGTTTACCACTGTGGCCGACTGTCCTGCGCCTATCAACCTGACTGTGACGTACCACCAGAACAACTCGGTTGTCACTTGGGTTCCTGTTCTTGGCGTAAACAATTACGAGTTGCAATACGCACAGGCAGGTGCCGCGTTCTGGGTTTCGGTGCCTGTGAACAACGCTTCCACTTTTGTGTTGGGCGGTCTTGCGGAAGGCATGACTTACAACGTGCGGGTAAGGTCTGTGTGCGGTGTAGATGAGTACAGCGAATGGGCTCAACTCTCGTTCACAACACCTAATTCCTGCGATGCTCCCACGCAACTGGCTATCAGCGAGATTACCAGCCACAGTGCCAACGTTTCCTTGGACACCATGTTGGCAAGCACTTGGGCAATTCAATACGGCGAATCCGGTTTCGCCTTGGGTTCCGGTATCATTATGATGCAAATGCAAAACACGAACACTATTGTTATGACCAATCTTGCGGCAGGAACCGCATACGACGTGTATGCAAAGGCTATTTGTGGCGAGACTTCGGAAAGCGTTTGGACTGGACCTTACACGTTCACGACAGAACAGGATTCTGTTGCCGAACTGGCCTCGATTCCGTTTATTGAACCGTTCAACGAAGGAGTTGCTCATGATGACTGGACAACTTACCATTTTGACTTAACCGGCTTTGTCGTAAATGATGAGGTACAAGGAATTTCCATTTCCAATGGTATGTACCATAATTTCTTGTCAGGCGCCGAAAATGAATACACAATGTCCCCCTGTTTGAATATTCCCGCTGGTCGTTATGATGTCGCTTATTCTTTCAAGGCTATCGATCAGATGGTTCCGGAAGCGTTTGAGGTCTATTTGTGTACCAAGAATGACAATGTAATCAACTTGGTTCAACAAGTAGCCATCGAGACTTTCTCCAACGCCACCATGGTTCGCAAACATAATTTCATCAATGTGATGGAAGACGGTGTTTATTGTTTCGCAATCCGTTCTGCCAGCCCGTTGCAGCATCTCGGTTTCAGCATGGATGACTTTGCAGTGAAAGAGGTTGTAAATTTTACGGCCACTTACGCTGAACACGGTACAGGAACCCCGGAAGGGTTGGTGGAAGCGACCAAGGGCGAGTTTTACACGCTCACCATCGTTCCGCAGCCCGGCTATCACGTTTCTTCCATCTATAAAAACATGCAGCTTGTGAGCGGTGCGAATGAAGGCAATGCCGCAGTGCAATATTACACTTTCGTTCCCCAAAACGGTGACAGCATCTATGTGACGTTCGCTGCCAGCATGTTTGAGGTGAATGCCACGGTTTCCAATTTGATGCACACGGATGATAATTTCACCGTGGTGGGTGCTGTTTACACGCCGAGCCACGAAGTGGTTGCCTATGGCGGTTCCCACACCGGTGTTCTTACTCTGGCCGACCATTTCCATGTCCATTCTGTTACGGTCAACGGTTTGGATGTAACGGAGAATCTGAATCCGATCAGTGCTTCCCAATATTCATTGTCTTTGGATAATATTGTGGAAGACAAGGATATCCGCGTGATGACAGCTTTTGACAACGCCACCATCGTTTACACGGTTTTGGCAGGCCAGGGTACCATCAACGGCGAGTTTGTGGCGGATGCTACCACTACGCCGGTGACTTATACGGTCACGTTGCCGGGCAATTCCAATTTGTCAAGCACGTTCGTTCCTGCTCCGGGTTACCGCGTGTCAAGTGTCGTTATTGATGGTGTGGAACACAGCAACATTGAAATCTACTCTTTCGAACACCTGTATGGTTATCATACCGTTAATGTGACTTTCTCCAAAAATCACTATACAATTACTACCAGCAAATTAGGCTACGGTACAGTTTCCGCTGGCGCAGAGTTTGAGTATAATCCCAACTATGTATATACTTTCACGGCCACACCTGACACGGGCTACCGCATCAGCCGTATTTTGCGCAACCATGCTGAACTGTCGGTCGAAAATCCCACGGTAGGGTATTCAGAGGTGCTGTCTAACATCACCGCCAATTACATATATGAGGTACAGTTTGCCCGAAATGTTTTCACCGTGACGGCCTTTGCAGGCAGCAACGGTTTCGTTTCCCCCGTCGGCATTTCTTCCTACTTCTATAATCAGGATGCTGTATATGTAATTAGTGCCAATCAGGGTTTTTACATTGCTTCTTTGACGATTGATGGAGAGACCACCACCTACACACAGGCTGACGGTCTTACCGCTACCACGCATACGTTTGCTCAAATATCCGATGACCATAGCATCAGTGCCACGTTTGCGCCAATGATGTTCAATGTGACGGTGAATACAGGTGAGAACGGAGCCATCACGCCGGGTTCCGGCAATTTTGCATTGGGCGCTACTCCGGTATTCTCCATCACCCCTAACGAAGGTTACACCATTGTGGACGTGACAGTTGACAACGTGTCTGTTGGTGCAGTCACCACGTATGTTTTCACTCCGCTGACTTCCAACCATACCATTGCTGCCACGTTTGCCGCATCCCAGTTTGTGATTACGGCCATGGCAGGCAACGGCGGCACGATTTCCGACATGGGTGTCACCACAATGGCTTACAATGGCAGCAAGACCTACACAATCACACCCAACACGGGATTCCATGTGAGCGATGTGTTTGTGGACGGACAATCTGTGGGTGCCGTTTCCACGTACAGCTTCAACAACGTGACGGCAGATCACATCATTTATGCCGAATTTGCCGCCAACGAATATACGATTACGGTAACCCAACCCGCCAATGGTGTCATCACGCCTGGTACCACCACTGTTCTGAATGGCGCCACTCCGGTCTTTGTGGTTAATCCCGCCATCGGATATTCCGTTTCTGCAATTAATGTGAACGGCACGAATGTTATCAGCAATGCTTCGTCCGTGAACGATGTTTACACGTATATGTTCCCTGCTGTTTCCTCCGACCAAACGATTACGGCCGTAATGGTTCCAAAGACTTTCACTATTTCTGCCTCTGCTGGAGTTAACGGTTCCATCAACCCAAGTGGCAACACAACGGTGTCATACGGCAACACGCAAGTTTACAACATTTCTCCCGCCAATGGATATGTGGTTGAAAATGTGATGGTTGATAACATAAACATGGGAGCGCTGAATAGCTATGTCTTCACGAATGTGGTGGCCAACCACACTATCCATGTGACATTCAGGCCCGCTGATTGCGAAATTCCTGCGTTCATGTTCACCAGTCATATCGACAGCACCTCTGCGGAGCTGCACTGGTCACACCCGTCAGCAACATCTTTTGATATACAGTACAAACCGATTTCAGGAGATTTCACCACTATTCCTTCCGTCTTCGGTAGCAGTTATCTGTTAACCGGTTTGACCCCGAATACGACCTATTTGTGGCACGTCCGCGCCAATTGTTTCGACAACAACCAAAGTGAGTGGTCCAATATGATACCTTTCACTACAGAACACACTACGCTTGACGAAACAGGCATTGACAATCTCGTAAACAAACAAGTCAAAGTTTATGCTGAACACCAAAATGTCCATATCGTCAATATTTCTGGTTTGGAAATTGAAAATGTGCGAGTTTTTGATGTTTACGGTAAGCAGCTCTACAGCGGTTCTGTTTACAGCTCTCACGATGTTATCAACCTTAATGTTGCGACAGGCACTTACATCGTGAATGTAACCACAGACAAAGGCATAGCAAATTACAAGGTTATGATTATCAAGTAACATTTTCTTGGAAAGGATATTTTAAAGGGATTCCAAAGGGAGTCCCTTTTTTTGTACTTTTGCCTTTTCAAAAAAAGAAAAATATGAAATCAAGAAAAATTTTAACGATGTCCATGTTGATTTTAACGATGGTGTTTTCTTCTGAAAACATAGCAAATGCTCAAAAAACAGACAGTTACAAAAATGCTGCGTTGGAGAATATCGCGACGCGCACCTCCGTGCGAAGCTACCTTCACAAGCCCGTGGATGCGGCGCAGATCGAGCAGCTGCTCCGTGCGGGTATGGCGGCTCCTTCCGCGGTGAACAAGCAGCCGTGGCACTTCGTGGTGGTCACCGACAGGGCACAGCTGAAAGAGCTGGCCAAGGCCAACCCCTACGCAGGCATGGCCGCGCACGCACCCCTTGCCATCGTGGTGTGCGGCGACATGAAGAAGGCTCTTGACGGCGAGGCCCGCATGTTCTGGGTGCAGGACTGCTCCGCCGCCACCGAAAACATCCTCCTGGCCGCCAATGCCATGGGACTCGGAGCTGTTTGGACCGGCACTTTCCCCGACCAAAATCGCTGCAAGGATGTCTCCGCCATCCTGAAACTGCCCGAAAACCTCATCCCGCTCAACACCATTGTCATTGGCTACCCTGCTGGTAAGAACACTCCCAAAGACAAATGGAATCCCGAAAACATCTCCTACAACGTCTATGGCGGAAAACAACCTATAGCCGAAGCTCGTCCGATTCAAGAATCTGACTTCGTGGAGTTTGACTACACCCAATCGCCGAATCTCAACCCGTTCACGTGGTTCAAGGGGAATGGATTGTTGTTAGCTTCCGGTGATGTTCGCCGCCACAACGCCATGACTATTGGCTGGGGTGCAATGGGCAACGTGTGGGGTCACAACGTGAACACCATCACGGTGTATGTCGCACCCGCCCGCTACACCTACGAGTTCATGGAGCGCTACCAATACTTCACCGTCATGGTCTTCGACGAGGACCGCAAAGATGTGCTTGAGTACATGGGCACACACAGCGGCCGCGACGGCAACAAGGACGAGGCGTTAGGCCTGCATGTGGCTTATACCGAGCATGGTGCGCCGTATTATTTGGAGGCTCGCGAGGTGTATGAGTGCGAGGTCATTTACCGCGACGGATTCGACCAGCGAGGTTTCGAAGAGATTCCGCGCAAACGCTACGAGAACTTTCCCGCCGGCATCCACCACCAGTACATCGGAAGGATTGTGAGCGCAAGAAGACGGTAATTGCGATTCTCCCGCAGAACGCGCAGATTTGCGCAGAAAAGATTTCCGTAATCTTTGCAATCTTCAAGGAAAAATAATATTCAACGGCTTCAATATTATTCGTATTTTTGCCGATTCCATTATTCCTGTGTATGAAAAGTTTTTTTCGATATAGTATTGTCCTTTTTGCCCTGCTCATCTTGATGATTTCTTCCGGAGTGCAGCGGCCCGACCGGAATTTCCAACTCTTGGACGGAATGACCCTTGAGGAAAAAATCGCTCAATTGATCATCATCCGCGTGAGCTCCACGGAAGACGAAAAATACAATCGCGAATTGGTGGAGAAGGTGAGGCGCATACAGCCCGGTGGGGTCTGCTTTTTCAAGGGAACGCCTAAGAAAGAGGCACTTCTCACCAACCGAATACAAGCGGTGAGCAAAATCCCGATGTTTGTGGCCATTGACGGCGAGTGGGGACCAGCCATGCGTCTCGACAGCTGCGTGGCTTTCCCGCGGCAGATGACTCTCGGCGCACTTTCGGAAGAAAACGACTCGCTCATCTACCAGATGGGACGTGAGATTGCCGAACAGTGCAAGGCCGTGGGCATCAATTTCAACTTCGCCCCTTGTATCGACATCAACAACAACAGCCGCAACCCTGTGATTAACAGCCGCTCCTTCGGTGAAAACCGCGACAAAGTATGCCGCAAGGCCGCCCTTTACATGCACGGGATGCAGGACGGCGGCATCGTCACCTCCATCAAGCACTTCCCCGGCCACGGAGACACAGAGACCGACTCGCACCTCGGGCTGCCCGTCATCCGCAAAAGCCGTATCGACCTCGATGAAATGGAGCTTTACCCCTATCGTCAACTTATCAACGAAAACCCCGACATGGTGATGGTCGGGCATCTCAATATCCCGGCTCTCGATCCAGAACCCAACTCCGTCTCATCACTCTCCTATCCCATTGTTTCTCAGCTTCTTAAAAAAGAATTGGGCTATAATGGGCTGATTATCACCGATGGAATGGAGATGAAGGGGGTGCGTAACCAAAACCGCTTCGAAGGGGATGTGGAAATTCGCGCCCTGCTCGCCGGTGCCGATATCCTGTTGCTGCCTGGCGAAACCGATTCCATCATCTCGGCCATCAAACGGGCTGTGGAACAAGATGTTATCCCGGAAGAACTCATCAACGAACGATGCCTGCGGGTTCTCCAATTCAAGGAAAGTCATGGGATTACCAAACACACTCCCGCCAATATCTCGGCCATCCCGGAAAAACTGAACCGTTCCGAAGCAGTCTGGATTAACCGCCAATTGGAGGAAAAAGCCCTTACGCTCTTGAAAAACGATGATAATATTCTCCCGTTGAACGCTAAAAACGCCGATAATACAGCTTTTCTGTGTGTGGAACGGAAAGCTTACAAAAACGAATACGAACAAATCGTGGGAGAACGGCATATTCCTTTCTACTATATTGACAAAAAGGTGGCTGCCAAAGACCAATCGGCAATTTTGGCGAAGTTGGCTCCTTACAACCAAATTATTGTGGCGTTTGGCGGATCCAACCAGCTGGGTGGCTCCAACTACGGCATCGACATGTCGTCTGTGCGCCTGCTCAACCGTCTTGCCAAGGAGAAATCCGTCATTCTGCTGCATCTCGGAAATCCCTACGCCCTCAACGCTTTCGATTCCTTAAGTGATTATCGTGCGGTGATCGATGCTTATCAATTCTCCCCGACCACCGTGGCAGCGGCCATGAAGGCCTGTTTCGGACAAATTGACTTTGAAGGCACCTTGCCAGTCAGCATCAATGGTTACCCTGCGGGAAGCGGCATCCTGCCTTCAAAATCCTCCGATAATATTTCGGCCTTGCCTGATAATATTACCCAGGAAATCGACAAAATTCTCCAAGATGGCATTAGCAACCGCATCTATCCAGGTTGTGCGGTAATAGCCCTCCACCACGGACAACCCGTCTATCAGAAGGTTTTCGGCTATCTGGACTACAACCGTCAAGACAAAGTTACCCATCAAACCCTATATGACGTGGCTTCCGTCACAAAAGTGGCTGCTACCACACTGGCTGTCATGAAGTTGTATGACAATCACGAGATTCAGCTTTCCGACAGAATCGGCAAATATCTGCCCTACTTGGCGGGAACCGACAAAGCCAATCTTACGTTGGAAGAGTTGCTGACGCATACTTCCGGAATGCCGTCGTTTATCCCATTCTACAAGTCGATAATGGGCGATGAACGGTATTTGCGGGCTTACAAAACCGAGCATTTCAACATTCAGGTGGCTGACCATCTCTATCTGCGTAAAGATTATCCTGACACCATTCGTTACAAAATTGCCCATTGCAAGTTGAAAGAGAAAAAATACGAATACAGCGATTTGAACTTTTTCCTACTGAAAGACATGGTGGAAACCCTCACTATGCAACCGATGGAAGAGTTTTTGGATAAGAATTTCTACCAGCCGATGGGTCTTTCGCACACGACGTTCCGTCCCTTGTCGAATGGTTTTCCGCGCAAAGAAATCGCTCCGACGGAAGAGGATAAATTGTTCCGTAAACAGCTGGTACACGGCTATGTTCACGACCAGACTTCCGCTTTGATGAACGGGAATGCCGGGAATGCCGGATTGTTCACCACCGCAGAAGAGCTCGCTGCCATTTTCCTGATGATACAGAACGACGGTGTTTTCAACGCCCAGCGTTATTTGTCGGAAGCTACGGTGGAAGAGTTCACGAAAATGCATCCGATGCATAATTGTCAGGTGCGCGGTCTCGGTTTCCATACCCCGAAAGCGCCCGGAACATCATCCATTGTTCCCGCACAAGCGGACACACACATCTTCGGTCACCAGGGTTTTACCGGTACAGTGGTCTGGTGCGACCCAAAAGAGGAACTCATTTTCGTGTTCCTCTCCAACCGAGTCTGTCCCAACGCCGAACCCAACAATCTGTCTAAGAGTGGAATAAGGCTGAAGGTGCATGAGCTTGTCTATAAGGGGATTGGGCGATGAATGAACGATGAATGAGAGATGAATATGATGAACCCTACAATATTATATATTGAAACAGCCACAGACGTGTGTTCTGTGGCGCTGTCGAAAGGCTCGGAGATTATCGGGCTGAAAGAGGAGGCCGGTGGCAACAACCACGCCAAGCACCTGCTGCCTTTCGTGGACGAAGTATTGAAGCAGGCTGGCGTGAGCATGACGGAAATCAACGGTGTGGCCGTAAGCATCGGGCCTGGCTCCTATACAGGGCTGCGCATCGGTGTTTCCACGGCGAAAGGCATTGCCTACACCGCCGGCATCCCCGTGATGGCTATCAGCACGTTGGGAAGTATTGCGCAGGGTGCCAAAACGTTATGGACAGAAACATCCTCGGATCAGCTACAAATCGTCCCGATGATCGATGCCCGCCGTATGGAGGTTTTCACCACCCGCTATGACTTCGACATGCGGTCATTAGAAGAGATTTCCTCGAAAATTGTGGATGAAAACACCTTCGCAGAACTACTCTCGAAGGAAAAAGTCCTGTTTTGCGGCAACGGGATGCCCAAATGTCGCGAACTCTTGTCAACTTTCCCTAACGCTTGCTTTGCGGAAGCTCCCATTTCGGCTAAAAACATGCTTCCCGCAGCCCTCAGAAAGTGGCAAAAGCAAGAGTTTGAGGACGTTGCCTACTTCGAACCATTCTACCTGAAGGAATATGTGGCGGCCAAACCCGTCGTGAAGGGACTGCGGTGATGGACATACACGAACCGATAAAACGAGACCGTAGCCTCAACATCACGGTGATAGCCGACGATTCCGCATTCGGACGGACAGCGGCGCGACACGGCGTGCAGCTTGCCGAGGTGTTCCAGGCCTCGCTGACGGTCTTCGCGAACTTCGGTTTCCATCTGCCCGACAAAACCTCAAAACCCGAAGAAAAGTTCGTTGATGAACTCCAAAACATTGTCCTAAATGCCAAAAATGGTCAAGTAATTACCGATTATGTGTTCCCCGAGACGCTTTTCCGCTATGCTGAGGAACACAACATGGCGATGTTCGTCATCGGGGTGGATAAAACTAAGAAAGAGGGGTTCTTCAACGTCAAGAAAGCCATCAAACTGATTCGGCAGTCGCGGTTCCCCGTGATGACTGTCACGACCGATCATACAGACACGACTTGCTACAAACACATTTTACTGCCTTTGGACATTGAGCGGCAAAACAAGGAAAAGGCATTATGGGCGGGCTATTTCAGTCGGTTTTATGGTTCGGGCATCCACATTCTCTATCCGAAATACAAAGACGAAGGATTAGCCAAGTTGGTCAATGACAACGTGGCTTTTGTCGAGAAACTATACGAAAATTTAGAAATCACGTACGAAAAACACGAAACCCAGCCGCAAAGCTATTTGGATGCATACGCTTTGGAATTCGCCCCGCAAGTGAAAGCTGGCGCATCGGTGATTATGATGACCCGCTATTACACCCTCGGCGATGTGCTGACGGGTCCCCGCGAGCGCAAAATAATCGGCAGTTCGGAATTGCCGATTCTCTGTATCAACCAGCGGGACGATCTGTACGTGTTGTGCACGTAGTCTATCTTCCTTAAAAATCGGAATACACCAAAAGTCTTAAGTCTCAAGTCTTAAGTCTAAACGAAAAAAGGACGCCTTTCGACGTCCTTTTCTTGATGGTTTGAAGCAACCGATTAGCAGTCCACGATGGTACACCAACCGAATTTGTCTTCGATTTCGCCGTATTGGATACCCATAAGGTATTCGCGCATCTTGATGCACCACGGACCGGGTTTGCCGTCTTTGGAGATGACATATTCCTTGCCGCTCTCTCTGTCCTGAATCTTGTGGATAGGAGAAATCACGGCGGCGGTACCGCAAGCACCTGCTTCTTCGAACGTATCGAGTTCATCCAATCTGACGTGGCGTCTTTCGACCACGAGACCAAGATCCTCAGCGATAGTTCTCAAGCTCATGTTGGTGATGGAAGGCAGGATGGAGCCGGAATCCGGGGTCACATACTTGCCGTCCTTGATACCGAAGAAGTTGGCGGGCCCGGCTTCGTCAATGAAGGTCTTCGTCTTTGCATCGGCGAAGATGGAGGCGCTGAATCCTTCCTTGTGGGCGCGTTCGCCGGCGCGGAGGGAAGCGGCGTAGTTACCACCGACTTTCACGTGACCGGTACCAAGCGGAGCGGCACGGTCGTAATCCAAAGCAATCTGCATGTTGGTGGGTTTGAAACCTTCCTTGAAATAAGGTCCGACAGGCATCACGAAGACGATGAAGAGGTATTCGTCGGCGGGTTTCACACCGATGGTGGCGCCGGTGCCGATAAGCAACGGGCGGATGTAGAGAGAACCCTCTGTGCCAAACGGAGGAATGTATTCAGCGTTGGCCTTGATTACCATCTCCAATGCATCGAAGAACAATTTCTCCGGGATGGGAGCCAACATGATGGTGTCAGCGGAGTTGTTGAGTCGTTTCCAGTTCTCTTCCCAACGGAACAAGCGCACTTTATCGTCTTTGCCGCGGAAGGCTTTCATGCCCTCAAAAGCCTCCTGACCGTAGTGCAGGCAGGAAGCCGCCATGTGCATCGGAATATACTCGTCAGAGCTCAATTCCAGTTTTCCCCACTCGCCGTTTCTGAAATAGCAGCGGACATTGTAGTCGGTTTTCACATAACCGAATGAAAGGTTTTTCCAATCGATATTTTTCATAAAAAATTTATTTGATTAGTTGATTTATACTGTTAATAAGCTGTCAATAGGATATTTGGACAGTTTTTTTCGACCTTTAAGTGCTTCTAACTCCATCAGGAAGAGCAGGTGGATCTCTTTTGGGTGGAAGTAGTTGACAAGGTTCACGGCTGCGGTCATGGAGCCACCGGTGGCCAGCACATCGTCAATGATGAGCACATTTTGATTTTCGGCCATCGCGTCGGTATGGATTTCCATTGTAGCGCTGCCATATTCGAGTAAATAAGTCTCCTGATAGGTCTTGAATGGAAGTTTTCCTTTTTTACGTACGGGGACAAAAGGAACACCCAGTTGGAAAGCCAGATTTGTGCCGAAGAAGAAACCGCGTGACTCAAGGGCGACCACCACATCAGGCTCGAACTTCTTAGCTATCTGCACCATAGTATCGATAGTCTCGCGGTATGCTTGCGGGTCATTGAGCAAAGTGGTAATGTCATAGAACTGAATTCCCGGTGTCGGAAAATCAGGAACCACACGAATTTTCTCCTTGATATTCATCACTTTTTCTGTCCAAAAAATTTTGCACAAAAGTACACTTTTTTTTAAAACAAAAAAGGTGTTCTTGCTGAACACCTTTTTTTTCAGATATTTTTGAAAAGATTATCTTTTCTTTTTACCGCTGTTCACGATAGCATTGGTGGTTTCCGTTTCAGCTTTGTCAATAGCTTTATTGGCAATTCTGTTAGCGGCGCTCTGAGCGTGTTCTTGAACCGTGGGAGCCTCGTTTGTTTTACCAGCAGTCATACCCGTGTTGCTGTTGTTGTTCTTCTTGGGGGTTGCGGCGGGTTTCTTGGCAGGAGCAGCTTGAGCGACGGGCTCTTCGGCGACGGGCTCTTCCACTACTTCAGCGACTTCCTCGACAACTTCCTCAACGGGAACAGTGTCAACCAAAGCTTCGGGTTCGGCTTGTTTCTTGTTACCACAGGCGAAGAAAAGGCCTGCGCATAATACTGCTAAAAATACTTTTTTCATTTTATTCTAAGTTTTAAATGATATTGTTCGGGTTAATTACTTGGCGGGAACGTAAGTCAAAGTGAAGGAATAAGTTCCTTTTGACACTGGGGAATCATCGTTGATAGTGCATTTAATTCTGAATTCATCTTCGGTAAGGGCAAGAACTTGACATTTTTCCACATCTTCATCATAGAAGAAAGGAACTTGCATGCTGATATACTCAGGTTTATCGGCATTGTCAAATGACCAGTTGCCTAAAGAGGTTTCTGCTCTGTAAGCATCACCTTCAAAATCGTCAGCAGCCGTAACTTTACCGGGTTTTACGATTTCGCTGCCATTCTCATTGAAAGCAATGATGTAAGCGGTTTCAAAATCATAAAGATAACCATCATTGATCAGATCACCGGCATAGCTGCCATCAGACATAAGATAATCAGGTGAAGAAGTCGCGGAAGAGAGAACCCAACCGTTCTTTTGGGTCAGCAGTTCGGTAGCGGTTTTTTCATTACCACCACAGCTAGAGAAACTCACAACAAACAGGGCTGCAATAGCCAGTACGCTTAATACTTTTTTCATTTTTTTGAATTTTTTTGGGTTAATAAATTATTGTTTTTAATTACTTTTCTCGCCTTTTATTTCAAAGTGCAAAAATATACTTTTTTCAAACGGTGATGTCTTAAAAATCCTTAAAAATCCTTTTTTAACTTTTTTTTCAAAAAAAACACTTCGGAACGAATCTTTAAAGAAATAATGTAAGGTAAAAATATACTTGTTGGTAAAAGAACTTTTTTTTATCGTTTTGTTGTTTGTTTGGTTTGAGACCTGCCGTAGATGTCATGCAATGACAAGAAAGTCAAACAGAATGGATATATTTTGTGACGAGGTGATTGGATGACTCGATGAAAGTGTCCCGGTAAGGAAAAATGGGGGATGCTGTTCTTTCGTCCTCTATAAAATCTCATCATGGACGAAACATGGCAACGATAATCAATCCACTGTTTCACATATCCACACGACCAAAGCTCAATATCTTTCTAAAAAAAATCCCCCACCAAAAGGAAGGGGATTGTCATTCGTTGTAGAGACGTTTCATGAAACGCCTCTACATGTTATTTCAGTAACAATTGATTGTATTTCCGTAAAGATTCCAAGATGTTGACTCTCACGTGGATGAAGTCGTCGGTACCGGCCTCTTTGAGCGCATTGAGGCACTCGGTTGGGTTGCCGGCCACGAGGAACGGGGTGTTCGGGAACTGTGCCTTGCATTGCTTGGCAGCTTCCACACCGAGGGTGGCGTACTCTTCGTCGGAGCTACAGACCACGATGAGGTCGGGTCTCGCTTCATCGGCGGCTTTCACGCCCGCTTCCACGGTCGGGAAACCGGCGGGCTCGATGATTTGGTAACCGGCACAACCGAAAAAGTTGGTGATGAAGCCGGCGCGCGCCTGACGCATGGCCAAGTTACCGACTTTCAGCAGGAACACGGACGGGCGATGGTTCCTGGCGGCGTATTTTTCGGTCTCAAGGCGAACTTCCTCGAAGGCCATGGCGCCGCGGTAGGTTTTCAGTCCTTCGCAGTCGTCTTTCTTCACGCGCTCGATCTTGTCGGCCATCATCTCGTTGATGTTCGGGTATTGGTTGGTGCCGAGCAGGATATAGCGGCGGGTGGCGATGTTCATGTCGCGCTTCTGGCAGCTTTCCTCAATGGCTGTACGCATTGAACCGTCTTCGATAGCTTTGAGGGCACCGCCTTGTTGCTCAACGTTTTGGAAAAGTTTCCAGGCATTTTCCGCGATGGAATTGGTAAGATTTTCCACGTAGTAGGAACCTGCGGCAGGATCCACCACGCGGTCCATGAATGCTTCTTCTTTCAAAATCACCTGTACGTTGCGGGAGATGCGGCGGGAGAATTCGTCGGATTCCTTGTAGGCCACATCGAACGGCTGCAACGAGATGGAGTCGGAGCCGCCAATAGCTGCCGACATACCTTCCGTGGTGCTGCGGAGCATGTTGACGTATGGATCGTAAAGCGTTTTGTTCCAAGTGGATGCCACGGTGTTGATATGGATTTTGTATGCACAGTCGCATTCGGGCTTGTATTGTGCCACCATCGTGGACCAAAGCAGGCGCGTGGCGCGCAGTTTGGCGATTTCCATAAAGTAGTTGGAGCCGACGGAGAGCGTGAGCTGCATTCGGGACGCGACTTTCTCGGGTTTTAGCCCTTTTTCTGTGCAGAAAGCAAGATATTCGTTTGCCATGCTGAGGGTGTAAGCCAGTTCTTGCACGATGGTCGCACCGGCATTGTGCAGCACGATGCCATTCACGTTGATGACCTTGAAGTTTTTCATGCAGCCGTTCATTTCTAACAGCGTCACGGCCTGTTGCATGTCCTCTTCGGCGGATTTCCAAAACTTGTTGTGGCGCAAACGATAGGTCAGAGGATCGAAGTTAAGGCTGCCCGACACTTTTTCTTTGTCGAAGTTATGGGCTTCCACGTAGTTGACGAAGCGTTTCATCAGGTCGAGGTAACTCTTCACGTGGTTGAACTGTACGCCGTTGGTGTTCAGGTCGATGTCTTTGAGCTGCGTTTCCAAAGCCGCGTCACTGTCAATGTTGGCGGCGTTGAAAGCCACGCAAGTGGCACCGCGTTTCAAGGCATCCGTTGCGATGGCGTTGGCCTTGGCGGGATCGGATTCTTCCACTTCCTGAACGATGTCCCAATGGTTGTCACGCGCTTTTGTGCCACGCGTGTATGGGAACTCGTTCGGCATGGTCTTCAGATAGTCCAGATCCTGCATGTTTTCAGCGCGATAGTAAGGACGAACCTGAAACCCTTCGTCGGTTCTCCATACCAGTTTTTTCTCGTAATCAGCACCTTTAAGGTCTTTATTGATGGTGGCTTCCCATTGCTCCGTGGTCACGGGCGGGAATTCGGTGAATAGTTTTTCGTCGTTCATATTCCTTTTATATTTGAGCGGGCAAAGATACAAATTTTTAGTGAACAGTGACTTGTAATTTGTGTCGTAATTAAGGTTCAAAGTCCAAGGTCCAAATGTGTCATATAGTAATCAATCAATCTTTCGGGGTCTTTTACGCTTTTTTGCAGCCAATCGAAATAGATTTCCTCTTTTTCTTCATCAGAAAGCTGCCACTGGACATTAGAGTGACGCATTTTTTCAGAAAAATGGGAGAGGATAATGGCGGCGGAGTTGGAGATGTTGAAGCTTTCTGTGAATCCGTACATCGGGATGAGAACATTACCGTCAGCGTATTTTATGGCATCATCGGAGAGGCCGGTCAGTTCGGTACCGAACAGGAAAGCGGTCTTCTGTTCCACCGGAAGGTCGAAGATGGTGCGCTTTTGTTCATCGGGGAGAGTGGCAGCCACCCAATAACCCTGCTCGTGCAGACGGTCGATGCACTCTTTGACATTGTTCTCGCTGTGGGGAAATTCGTGGATGGTGAGCCACTTGTCGGCTCCCATGCTGATTTCCTTGTTCGCCTCAAATTCATTCCGATGTTGGATTACGTACACGTCCTGCACACCGTAGCAGTCACAAGTACGCAGGACAGCACTGATGTTTTGCGCCTGAAACAGGTCCTCCAACACCACAGTGATATGGCGTGTGCGGTTCGCTATGATTTCAGACAGTCGCTGCTGTCGGTTTTCAGTAACAAACTGTTTGAGGTACGTTGTAACTTTTTCTCGTAAAGTCTTGTCTTTTATTGTCATCTTGATAAATAAATGCCATAAAAAAAGCCCTTGTTCAGGGCTTTCAAATCGTCATGAAATAGAATTATTTCATTTTTGCAAATGCAGCACCGGGTTTGAATTTGACAACTTTCTTTGCAGGAATCTTGATGGACTTGCCTGTGCGCGGGTTGTGGCCCACTCTGGCTTTGCGGTCTGTCACGCTGAATGTGCCGAAACCGATTAAGGAAATCTTGTCACTCTTTTTCAAAGCATCTTTGGTGGCTTCCATAAAGGCCTCTAAAGCGCCCTTAGCTTGGACTTTTGTCAAACCGGCTTTTTCTGCCATAGCATTGATTAATTCACTCTTGTTCATTTTTTTTAATTTAAAAGGTTAGTTATAATTTGAGGCACAAAGTTAAAAAAAATTATAAAAAGCGACTTCGAATAAAAGATTGTTGGTAAATATTTATATTTGTTAATACGCAATATTGTATTTTGCATATTTTTATACTAAAATAAATAATTGGTATAATTTACAGCTCTGAACCCAGTTAAAAAATCTGCTATTTTCATTTTTGATTTTCCTTCAAATTGCAAGAATTTGACAGAAATGTCGAAATTTTTGGTAGATATTAACATTTCTTTATGTGAATTTATCGTGATTTTTCCTGGTTTTTGTGTGCTCGGGTTGTTTGTTGTTTTTATTTCGAAAATTTTAAGGGTGCAAGGTTGCGGATTGTTTGTTCCTTGGCTTAGGAGTCCGATGCGTGTGAATGCGGCAGGATAGGGGGAGAGTCCGCGGACGTGATTGTAGATATTCTCGGCGGTGTCGTCCCAATGGATGAGCATGTCCTCCTTGAAAATTTTAGGCGCCGGTTTCAGATTCTCAACAAGAGCTTGCGGCACGGGGCGGGCTGTATTGTCTGCTAATTGTTGAAGCGTTTCCACTGCAATCTCCGCACCGGCGACCATCAGTTTGTCGTGCAATGTGCCGGCATTGTCCTCTTTGGTGATTTCCACCTCTTTCTGAAGCAGAATCGACCCGGTGTCAGTGTGTTCATCCAGCAAAAAGGTAGTGACACCCGTTTTGGTTTCCCCGTTCATGATGGCGCGTTGGATGGGTGCGGCGCCACGATACTGCGGAAGCAGCGATGCGTGGACGTTGAATGTGCCAAGCAGTGGCATCTGGTAAACGCATTTCGGCAGCATCCGGAAAGCTACCACCACGAAAATATCCGCGTAATAGTCTCGCAAGTCCTCCACAAAAGCTTCGTCTTTCAGCTTTTCGGGTTGCAACACGGGTATCTGGTGGGCGATGGCATAGTTCTTCACATCGGAACTGCGAAGATGCTGACCACGACCAGCCGGTTTGTCTGGTGTAGTGACCACCGCCACCACATCGTGACCGGCCTTCCGGATAGCGTCCAACGTGGCGACTGCAAACTCCGGCGTACCCATGAATATAACACGTAATTTTTTCATTGTTTGTTCGAATTTTCTGTGTCAATAATGTAGAGACGTTTCCTGAAACGTCTCTACAGAAACATCTGCTGGCTATTGCTGATGAATAACAGTTTAGCAGTCGAAAGCCAGCATTTTCAGGGCACTTACCGCTCCTTCAACGCCTTTGTTTCCATGTTTGCCGCCAGCACGGTCTTCGGCTTGCTCCATCGTGTTACAAGTCAAGACACTGAAAATCACTGGCTTTGAAAAATCAAGGCCCACTTTCATGATTCCATCGGCAACGGCTTGGGCGATGAAATCGAAGTGACGTGTTTCTCCTTGGATGATACAACCGATGCAGATGACAGCATCTACAGAGGATTTTTCCAACAGCCATTTTGCGCCGAGTGGCAACTCAAAACTGCCGGGAACATGTTTTACCAAAATGTTTTCTTCTTTAATGCCATGTTCAAGCAGGCAATCTTGCGCACCTTTTAAAAGCGAATCGGTAATGCGGTCGTTCCATTCGCTGACCACAATACCGATTCTTGTATTTTGTGCGGAAGAAAACTCAAAAGGTGTGAATTCCGATAAGTTTTTCTTCTTTTCAGTCATTAATATTATTTTACGTGTGATTTTGCTCTCTCAACGTATTGAGCCACACTCATTTTGTTGTATTCGGTGTAGAAGTCCTTTTCAATGGTCTCGTATGCGTCAAGAGCTTTTTTCCAGTCACCTTTTCTTTCATGCATTTGACCCAACTTGAAAAGAGCGATAGGGGTGAAGAACGGATCTTTGCCCTTCACAGCTTTTTCGTAGTAGCTGATGGCATTAGACTCATCGCCTTGCTCATCGTAAAGGTCGCCGATAGTGGCTTGGCAGGCATACCAAAGCACATCCTCTTTCTTTTTGAATTTCTTGAGGTATTCCATCGCCTCGTCCTTTTGTCCCAACTTCAGATAGGTCAAGCCGGCATAGTAATTGGCTGTGTTGGAGGTTTTAGAAAGTTTGTAACCGCTTGCGATATCCAAGAAGCCTTCATTTTCACCGTCACCTTCGAGGGCTTTTTTCAAAGAAGCGGTGTCGCCTTGAGTGAGCCAATGGATAGGCTGCTGGATTTGAGCGGCAGCTTTAGCATTTTTCTTTTGGACATAAAAACGATTGAAGGCCAGTATCGCGAGAACGATGACCAATACGCCAATAATGACACCGTAAATGATATTCTGATATTTGTTGAAGAACGCCAGAATTTTTGTTACAATGTTCTCATTTTCTTGGGTTTGCTCAACTTTTTTGGAGCCCAGATTTTCTGTATTTGCCATAATTATACGTCTGATTTTTTAAGGGTGCAAAAATACACTTTTTTTGAAAAGAAAACCATCTGTTTGGAACATTTAAAATAAAGTCGTAATTTTCTGCTTTAACGTATTGGCTAATAGTGTTCAGAGTCCGAAAGCTTGTTTGATTTTTTCCACGTAGTCTAAGCGCTCCCAGGGGAAGAAGGTTACCATACGTTTGCCTTGTGCGGTTTCGATCTCTTTTTCGTAGAAATCTCTGCCGAAATGGCCGTATGAGGCGGTGGGTTCGTAAATCGGGTTTTTCAGTTGGAAACGGTTGATGATGTCGTAGGGGCGCATCGGGAAGATTTCGCTGATGCGCATGGCGATTTCACTGTCGTGCATCTTCACTTTGGCGGTGCCGTAGGTGTTGACGTAGAGTCCCACGGGTTCCGCCTTGCCGATGGCGTAGGCCACTTGGATGAGCACTTGGTCGCAGAGACCGGCGGCCACCATGTTTTTGGCAATGTGCCGGGTGGCGTAAGCGGCAGAACGGTCAACCTTGGAGGGATCTTTGCCGGAGAAAGCGCCACCGCCGTGCGCACCGCGTCCACCGTAAGTGTCAACGATGATTTTACGGCCGGTGAGGCCGGAATCTCCGTGCGGTCCGCCGATGACGAACTTGCCGGTGGGGTTTACAAAAAGTTTGTATTCCGTGTTGAACAGTTTCTGAACGTTTTTCGGGCAACTTTTCTTCACTCTGGGAATCAGGATTTTCTCCACATCGCGGCGGATGGTTTCCAACATGGTGCCTTCGTCGGCGAAATCGTCATGTTGCGTGGAAATGACGATGCTGTCGATGCGTTCGGGTTTGTGTTTTTCGGAATATTGAACGGTGACCTGGGATTTGGAGTCGGGGCGCAAATAGATCATTTTCTTGCCTTCCTTGCGGATAGCGGCCAACTCTTGCACGAAACGGTGAGCCAACTCAATAGGTAACGGCATGTAGTTGTCCATTTCGTTGCAGGCGTAACCGAACATCATGCCTTGGTCGCCCGCGCCCTGTTCCTCCAGAGCCGCACGTTCCACGCCTTGGTTGATGTCGGGCGACTGGCTGTGTATGGTGGAAATCACACCGCAGGATTTGTGGTCGAACTGGTAGTCGCTCTTGTTGTAGCCGATGTCTTTGATGACACGGCGCACCACGTCATCAACGGAAACATAGCCTTCGGTCTTCACTTCACCGGCGCAGACCACAAGGCCGGTGGTTACAAGGGTCTCGCACGCCACTTTCGATTCAGGGTCTTGCGCGAGGAAATTGTCTAACAATGCGTCCGAAATCTGGTCGCAAATTTTGTCGGGATGTCCTTCCGACACGGATTCTGATGTGAACAAATAACTCATAATCAGTAATTTAATTATAAAAAAATAAAAAACTGAAAATCGTGGAAGAAGATGTTTTAGCATTTTTTTTTGTGGTTGCAATCATGACAAATCTATCCACTGGTTTTCGGCGGCAAAAATATAATTTTTTTCAATATAAAAGCAACACTATTTGAATTGTTTTTAACCAGTGGCCAACGGTTGAAAGCCAAAAGCAAATAGCCAAAAAAAATGTACTTTTGCCACCGCATTTTAAAAATGAAAAGTATGTTTTATAATACCTTATGTTATATTACGTGGAAAGTGAATCCGGTGGCGTTTCATCTTGGTTCTGTCGAAGTCCGCTGGTACGGCATTCTGCTGGCGCTCGGCTTCTTGTTAGCCTATTACACGCTACAGCAGATTTTCAAAACCGAGCATCTTTCACAGAAATTGTTGGACAAAATTTCCATTTGGACGATTGTGTGGACGATTATAGGATTGCGTCTCGGACACTTCCTGTTCTATGAGCCGGAAATGTTCATCACACATCCATTGCAGATTCTGTTGCCGGTGGATGAGAATTGGCATTTCATCGGTTATCAAGGACTTGCGAGCCACGGCGGCGTCATTGGCATCTTCGGGTTTCTGATTTACTACAGTTGGCGGCATAAAATCAACTTCCTTTGGATTTTGGACCGTTTGGCGATTGCGGTTCCTGTTGCGGCCTCGTTTGTGCGCATCGGCAACCTGATGAACCATGAAATAGTGGGCAGCATCACGGAGATGCCATGGGCATTCGACTTCATCTACGGCGGATTCGGCATCGCGGGTACGTTCCGGCATCCCGCCCAGCTCTACGAATCCATTGTCTATTTGCTGGTGTTTGTCGGATTGGCCATTTACTATTTCAAATTTGCTAAAGGGAAGGTGGCGGCAGGTCGCACCTCCGGCATAACGCTGACCGTGATTTTCACGGCACGTTTCATCATCGAGTTTTTCAAGGAAGTGCAGGTACAAGACGAAATCGGTCATGTGCTCAACAACGGCCAATGGCTCAGCATCCCGATGATTCTCATTGGATTAGGATGTTTGATTTATTCGTTTGTGAAACCGAGTTACCCGGAATGTCCGTATAAGGAAGAACCTGTCAAGTAGTGCCACAACTCGTCACTGCAAGGTTGTGACACCTTTATTCATTGTATCCGACAAAATCCACATCCACAATCGAATCATTCTCGTTTGTGGTGAAGAATTGGAAATTAGTCTGAACGGAACCGCCTTTGAACTCTACTTCTAACTTTTCCAGACGTAGGATGGTTGCTGCCGAGTCGCAAACGTGGAGACTGTCAAGGACGGGGAGTGTTTTCAAAAAATCCTCCAAAAGATTGTCTCCTGCGGTACAGACATATTTGTTTTCTTCGGTTTGTGACATGGGTAGTATGCCATTCATCAGCAAGCAAGGGGTGTTGTTAATGTTATAATATGTGAAACTAAGATTTCCCACTTCCCGAAGGCCATTATTTGCGTTGTGGAAAGTGCCGAAATAACGTCCTCCTATAAAGTTTCCACTGTCGCAGGAGGCAAAAACAAACATCAAAATGGCAATGACAGATAAAAGCTTTTTCATTGTTTCAATTTTTTTGCAAAAGTACATTTTTTTCATTGTCAGCACATTATCCCATATTCTTAATTTTCAACTTGTAAATGTCCAACACATTCTGCATGAGCATTGCGATGGTCATGGGGCCTACGCCGCCGGGCACGGGTGTACAGGCTCTAAGACGTTTTTCCAATTCCGGACGGGTTTCTTCGCTATAGACATCGCCTTGTAGTTTGCCGTTCACGCGGTTCATGGCCACATCAATAAGGACGGCCCCTTTTTTGAAATCGTATGGTTGAAGCAGATTCGGGCAACCGACGGCGGTGATAACAATGTCGCCGATGTGTGCGATTTCCGACAGGTTTTTCGTGCGAGAGTGGCATAGGGTGACCGTGGCATTGTTGTGAATCAGCAGTTGTGCGGTCGGTTCGCCCACCAACTGGCTGCGCCCAATCATCACCACATGTTCGCCAGCTATCTCTATGTTATTGGTTTTCAGTAATGTAAGGATTCCTTTCGGGGTGCAGGGCATCACGTAGGGTTCGCCCAGATGCAATAAACCGACATTCATGAGGTGCAACCCGTCAGCATCTTTGCGGTAGTCGATGAAGTCGAGTACGCGGGCTGAGTTATAATGGTCGGGGAGGGGCAGCTGGATGAGGATGGCGTCCACTTCGTCGTTTCGGTTGCATTCGTCAATCATGACCATCAGTTCGCTTTCGGTCGTCGTGTCGGGCAGCAAGTGCAACACGCTGTCCATGCCCAACGACTGGCAGGTGTTGTTCTTGTTGTGGACGTAAGTAAGGCTGTCGGGGCGGTCGCCGACGAGGAAGATGTCTAATCTCGGGGGACGCAACCCTTTGGCTTTGATTTCCGCCACTTCGTTCGCAATCTGGCCTTTCACCAGCTGTGCGCACATTTTTCCATCAATGATTCTCATAATTGTTTTGATTTTGAGACGATTTTTGGCTTTAATTCCGGTCGTATGCGACACGCTCTTACGACATGTTGATTTTCAACGCGCAAAAATACAAAAAATGTAGTCGAAAAAGAAAAAGGACAAACCGTCTTGTTTTCTTGTTCCATTTTCTTAAAAATGACTATCTTTGCCGCTCAAATTTGTATCTTATGAAAATTATCATACTTGGAACAGCATACCCTTATCGCGGAGGATTGTCTGCGTTCAATGAACGCCTTGCCTACGAGTTCCAAAACCAGGGGCACGAAGTGGAGATTTACACGTTCACCCACCAATATCCGAATTTCCTTTTCCCTGGGAAAACCCAATATAGTACAGAGTCTGCGCCGGAGAATCTGAAAATCGTCCGTAAAGTACACTCCTACAACCCGTTCAATTGGATCAAGGTCGGGCGTGAAATTAAGCGCAAGAACCCCGACTTGATGATCACCAAGTTTTGGCTGCCCTTCATGGCCCCCTGCTTCGGCACTATCGCCCGCATCGTCCGGCGCAACAAGCACACCCGATTGGTCTCTATCCTCGACAATGTCATCCCGCACGAGCACCGCATCGGCGACAAGATGTTCGTCCGCTACTTCATCCGCCCTACCGACGGCTTCGTGGCGATGTCGAAATCGGTGCTTGCCGATCTGCGGCTGTTCACAACTGACAAGCCTGCCGTATTCTGTCCGCACCCGCTCTATGACCACTATGGCGAACGGCTTTCCCGCGAAACCGCTCTTTCGATGCTGAACCTCAGTCCGGATTTCCGTTACGTGCTGTTTTTTGGGTTCATCCGAGCCTACAAGGGGCTGGATTTGTTGTTGGATGCTTTTGCGGACACGCGCTTGCGGGAAGCAAAGGTGAAACTGTTGGTGGCTGGGGAATTTTATGGCGACCCAGAACCTTATCTCAGGCAAATCAAGGATTTAGGAATTGACGACCGTGTGGTACTTTGCACCGACTTTATTCCCGATAGCGAGGTGAATCGCTATTTCAGTGCAGCCGACATCGTGGCGCAGCCTTACAAGACCGCCACGCAGAGCGGTGTCACCCAAATCGCCTTCCATTTTAAGAAGCCGATGTTGGTGACCAATGTCGGCGGTCTGCCTGAAATCGTCCCCGACGGCAAAATCGGCTATGTGACCGAGCCGGACGCCAAAAAGATTGCAGACGCATTGCTCCTTTTCTTTCAGGAAAACAAACAAGAAGATTTTGAACGGAATGTGGCGGAGGAAAAGAAAAAATACGCATGGTCAACATTCACGGATGCCATAGGCGGCGTGCTATAATAACCGTTTCCTTCCACAAATGGTTTAGTACAAGGCGATTTCATTAGTCGGCGTGTATTCGTAATTTATGTACATTTGCAGAAATGATTTCATACAGATTGTTTATATGTATAAATCTAATATACAGATAAATAGAAAAGAATATTTAGAAATAAAGCTATGATTATTCGCAGTAAAGTTCCCCTTCGATTGGGTCTCGCTGGTGGCGGCACTGATGTTTCGCCGTTTTCCGACATTTACGGAGGCGCTATTCTCAATGCCACGGTGAATATGTATGCCTACACTACGTTGGAACCGTTGGACAACGGCTTGATTGTATTTGAGAATCCTGCCAAAGATGAGTTGGGGGAGACACTACAAGCAACGGAGAATTTAACCCCCGAAGGATATTTCATCCTTCACAAAGGGGTCTATAACCGTATTGTCAAACAGTTTACACACAAGCCGTTATCTTTCAAGATGAGTACGTTCGTAGATGCGCCTCCCGGTTCCGGGCTTGGAACCTCCTCCACGTTGGTTGTCTCCATTCTCGGTGCGTTCGTGGAATGGCTCAAGTTGCCGCTCGGCGAGTATGACATCGCGAAATTAGCCTACGAGATAGAGCGTATAGACCTGCAGATGGCCGGCGGCAAACAAGACCAGTATGCCGCAACTTTTGGTGGATTCAACTACATGGAATTCATTGGCGACAATGTGATTGTCAACCCGTTACGCATTCGTCAACGCTATTTGGACGAGTTGGCGCATAATCTCGTGCTCTATCACACGGCCACCAGCCATGTGTCCGCAAAAATCATTGAGGAACAGCAGAAAAACGTCCAGACGAAGAAGCAAAAGTCTATTGACGCGATGTTAGCTTTGAAGGAGCAGGCTTTTCACATGAAGGAGGTGCTGCTAAAAGGCGACATGGATGCCATCGGTCAGATTCTTGACGAAGGGTGGAAGCATAAGAAGCAGATGGCCGACAGCGTCTCCAACGCCTTCATCGATGAAGTCTATGAGGCGGCTATCGCGGCGGGGGCCACCGGCGGCAAGATTTCCGGCGCGGGCGGCGGCGGCTTCATGTTCTTCTACTGTCCTTCCAATGCCCGCTACAAGGTCATTGATCGTCTCGCGGAGTTCGGCGGCCAGTCGAAAAGATACGAATTTGTCACCGAAGGCTTAAAAACGTGGACGATATGAAAAGAGAAGCAATCATCCTGGCCGGTGGGTTCGGTACGCGGCTGCAAGGTGTGGTCAAAGACCTGCCCAAGCCGATGGCACCCGTCAACGGTCGGCCGTTTTTAACTTACATCTTAGATTATCTGATTGATTATGAATACCAAAGAGTTGTTTTATCGGTGGGCTACCTACATGAGAAAATTGTGGATTATTTCGGAAAGAAATATAAAACCCTGGAGATTGACTATGCTGTGGAAGAGGAACCGTTAGGCACTGGCGGCGGCATTCTCTTCGCTATGTCTAAATGCACAGTGGACAACGTGTTGGTAATCAACGGTGACACGATGTTCAAAGTGGATCTGACGGTCTTTGAACGTTTCCATCAAGAAAAAAACGGTTTGCTCTCCATTGTGCTTCGCGAAGTGGAGGATGTAGCCCGCTATGGTAGCGTCTCTGTTGGAGATAACGGCAAAATTAAGTTGTTTTCCGAAAAGCAGGCTTCAGTTGGAAACGGTTTCATCAACGGAGGCGTTTATTTCATCAATAGAAAAATATTCGGAAAATATCCCCAACCGAAGAAATTTTCCTTCGAGAAAGACCTTATGACCAAATACTATACGCAAGAATGCTTTTACGCCATGCCTTCTGATGGCTATTTCATTGACATCGGAATTCCCGAAGACTATGCACGGGCGCAGCAGGAATTGTGATTTTTTTCATAATGTAATCAAATTATAATATACACGAACGAAATGGATAGTAGAGACATTTCATGAAACGTCTCTACATTTTCCGAAGAAAAAAACCAAAATGAACCAAAGAATACCCCAATCCATTGAACAATCCATCGCCGTGAAGCAGGCGATTTTGAATAACCCCGAGTTTCTTGACCGTGTCCAGCGTGCGGCGGAGATGATCACCGCCTCGCTGCGGGGCGGCGGCAAAATCCATTTCTGCGGCAATGGCGGCAGCGCGGCTGATGCCCAGCATCTCGCCGCAGAACTTTCCGGTCGTTTCTATTTTGACCGGGCTCCGCTCAACGCCGAAGCCCTCCATTGCAACACCTCTTACCTCACAGCCGTAGGCAACGACTACGGTTACGAGTTCATCTTCTCGCGGCTCCTGCACGGTACAGCCAAAGCTGGCGATGTCATTGTGGGCATCTCCACTTCGGGCAATTCCAAGAATATCCTCAAAGCTTTCGAGGTGGCCAAAGAGATGGGCGTGAAGATCATCGCCATGACCGGTGAAACCGGTGGCGCGATGAAAGAATTTGCCGACATCCTGCTGAATGTGCCCTCCAAGGACACCCCGCGCATCCAGGAAAGCCACATCATGCTCGGACATATCATCTGCGAACTCGTGGAAACCGCAATGTTCGGCTAAAGGTTAGAAAGTTAAAGGGTTAGAAGTAGGGTCAAATCAATAGTTATAGTCAAAGTTAAAAATGCGCACCCTCTTATACATCATACGGACCATCAACGTACTCAAAACTCTGTGGTTCAATTTCAAGGTTTTTCCGTTTTCGGTGGCGAAGAAATTGCCGGTTTGGTTGTATGGGAAGGTGACGTTTCGCAGCTTAGCGGGGAGGATTATCATCAAAGGGTCGATTAGTCCCGGAATGATTAAAATCGGGAAGAACGACTTTTATGTTGATACCGCCATCCAGCAGTGCATCTGGACAGTGCGCGGCACTCTCATTTTTAACGGCCCGCTCAGTCTCGGACACGGCTCATACGTGGTGGTTTCTGACAACGCGACATTAGAGTTTGGTGCCCACGATGTTTATATCGGCTCCAACCTCAAAATATTCTGTTTCGAGAGAATCGTCATCGGAAGCAATGTTCGCGCCGCTTGGGACTGTCAGTTCATGGACACGACGTTCCATTATGTGCAGAATCTCAACCGCAACGGGGAAATAGGGCCGTTGACCAAACCCATTATCCTTGGTGAGGATATCTGGGTCGGCAACCGGACTACTTTCACCAAGGGAGCTGTTGTTCCCGACAAAACCATCATCGCTTCCAACAGTCTGGTGAACAAGGATTTCTCGAACATCGAACCCTATACGTTGTTGGCGGGAATGCCGGCATCTGTGAAAGCGACAGGCATGAAACGTATTTTCGATTTGGATTTACAACGCGAGATGGACGAAAAATACCACTATGTCCGAACACACTTGTAAATAGTGAATAGTGAATAGTGAACAGTGATTGGTATATTTTCAATAGTCTAAGTTATAGTCTAAGTCATAGTTATAGTCATAGTTATAGTTGTTGTTTAAGTCTAAGTCATAGTCAATGTCGATAAGAAATAATATAGCCGCCGTCTATCATGCCATTCAGCTCGCACGGCTGTATCCGTTTTCACAGCGGATGAAAGTGATGTGCGACTATATCTTCCTCTATCGCACCAAAGGACTTACGCATGAGGAATATTATGAGTTTGAATTTGAGAAACGGAGTGAGACTTTCCGTCGTGATTTTCTGGGCTTGAACGAACAACATTTCTACTTGGATTTGCTTAATCCATTGAAATATATGTCGTTGGCTCGAAACAAATATATGGCACATAAGATGATGGAAAACACGGGAGTTCGGACATCCGGGCTTTATTGTTACTACCAGCCTGAGGCGCGTTATGCTGTCAATAACGAATGTGCCGGAGACCTTTCCGGGGTGTTGCAAATCTTGAAAGCCAAAGGGGTGCAATCTTGTGTCATCAAGACCACGGAGAGTTCACACGGCGATAATGTCTGGGTGATAAAAAGCATTGGCTATCAAGACGATGATGCGATAATGACCCGTTTTGATGGTCAAGAACTGACCCTTTCGTCCATTTTGGGCGAAGAAGCACTGATTTTTGAGAGTTTGGTGCGCCAAACCGACCAGTTTGCCTCATTTAACGCCTCATCGGTGAACACGGTGCGCTTTATGACCGCGCTTTATCCAGACGGTTCCGCGAAAGTAATCGCCACTTTCATCAAAATCGGTCGGGAAGGCCGTTGTGTTGATAACGCCGGTGGTGGCGGGAATGTAGATGTCTGCGTTGATGTGGAAACCGGCGAGATCCGCTACTCCGTCCAGTTTGATGGCTGGCATCATGCGCAGGACATTGACTGCCACCCCGACAACGGCAATCCTTTGAACGGGGTCGTTATCGAAAATTGGGAAGCCGTGAAATCAGAAGTAATCCGTTTCCAACAAGCGTTTCCGTATTGTAAAGTCGCAGGCTGGGACATTGCCATCACCGACGAAGGTCCAGTAGTCATTGAAATCAACGATTTTTGGGATCGCACTGGACAACTTTTCATTCGTAAAGGTTGGCGCAACGAAATACGTGAGTGTTATTTGGCGTGGGAGAAATCAGGTAAGGACTATATGGTTTATCCGCAGCGTCTTCCGTTAGACGACAAGTATTTTTTTATACGAAGATTTCGTGAGTCATAAGGAATTATTTTTGTGCAAACATAACCGTTATGCTACCGGCCTATATGGTTCCGTTCTTGTAGGGACAAGATGTGTTAATACCCCCTTTTGATATCCTCCATCTTTTCATACGATTTCACAAATCTTCCTTATGAAAACAGGAGGAAACGATGGTGGGAAACACTTTCTTTTTGGTCGGGGACCTCCTCGGTTGTACTCACAAAGCAGATTTTATTCTGTTCCTCAGAGGTTAGACGTTTATAACCGCTGTTGAACCCTGGTGTATGAACGATGGCACAAGGCTGGAACGTCACGGTAATAAGAAGATACAGTAGGAACTTTTTCATCGGATAATTTTTGTAATTCAGGAGGATGTAACGTGTGCTGGCTTGGGAATATTGTAAATTGAAAACATCAGAACTCGTACCCCAGCCCCAAATTGACAAACCCCTTGATACCGACACCCGCTTCAAAACTGCCGAACCAGTGTTTTGCACCGGCTTTCACCCCGAAGGCGGTCAGCTGGAATGCGGAGAACATATCAGTGCGTTTATCCGGCCAATCTGACGGATCGTCATCAGGCGAAAAACCTTCTTCAACGAACTGAATCATACGCTCTGGAGTACGCTTGACTATCAATAATCCAATATCCAGACCAGAATAAAGGGTAATATGCGGACGGTTCAGGTAGGAGAACCGCAGCGAAGGCATGATCAGAAAATTGTGTTGCTTACACACCCAATGATCGAGATCGGGAGACACGATACCATCGGGATAATGACTCTCTTTGTAGAAACCATATCCTGTGGAGAGGCCCAACCAGAACCATTTGGCTGCACGATAGTGGTAGTCGAGAGAGAATACAGGTGTGTACAATAAATCCGTGCATACCGTATTGGGTAAATTTTCTCCAACTGCGTTTCCTCCTATTTCTCTATGAAATACAAAGCCGAAATGGTCACTCACGCCCAACCGAAACTCGTGACGATAAAATGACTTGTCATCGTTCCAGTGCGGTTGCGCCTGTTTGATAGCTCGCATCTTGCTGAAACTGTGCAGGTAAGCGATTTGGAAGTAGAGATAGTGGTTGCGCTCCGTAATAGAGGTTGCTTGTTTCCCGGATTTTTCGTTGTCAGTTTTATAATAAAGGTCATCAATGGTATATTCTGACCGGGCAAAATCGGTCGTGGCCATATTCAAACCAACCATAAAGCGCAAAAAATCCTGATTCGGCAATTGATAATATAATCCGAAATCCGCCATAATATCAGCATAAAACACATTCCTGTCATAAACAGAATTGTTATCAAAATCCCAAGTCATAGGATTAACAAGTGGATGCCTTCCTGTATTTGGATTATATCTGTCCCAAACCGTCCCTAGAGGCATCCTTATTTGCGTTCCAAGGTTTGCTGTTAGCCATATTTTATCTGTAATTGGGTAATGAAATTCAAACTTCAGTGGCATTGAGAATCCTTGGTATCTCCATGCATTATCTGCGGAGCGGCTTGTTATTCCGTAATTCAAAGCAGCCGAAACCCCGAAGAAATCTGCAAAGTGATAGGAGCACTCCAAACCTGCACGAAATCCGTAACGGAGCTTATCATAGGTGTCTGACGTAAGTTCTCCGTCTTTGAAAAACTGTAAATGATCAGGATGCACGAGATTCGCCTCTGCTGTATATCCGAAATGAAATCCGTTGAAAGGACTGTCGCGAAGAACCGACTCTGTCTTGATGAAAGGCGAGTTCACGGGCTGCGGTACCTCCGTCTGTGCGGGCGCGAGGGAGTTCAACCCTAAAAGCATGAGCCCCGCCAATCCGTATTTTTTGATGCTGTCCATAGTAGAAACGTTTTGCTGTTCATACTGTATGACGCGATTTTCCAAAAAGGTAACGGTCTGCGCCCACAATTTTTCCAACGAATCGGACGGTGTCTGCCCATCAGCACCATTCAGCTCGTAAAACAGCTGCTTGAATTCCTCGCTGTGAATGTAGTCGGCGATGATGACGGTGTCCTGCACGCGCACCGTGTCGCGCACATAGACGGTGTCGCGCACCACGTGCCGCTTCACCACATACATGGTGTCTGTGCTTTGTGCGGAAAGGCATCCTATAGTACTGAATACTAAGATGATAAACACAACAACAATCTTCCCTTTCATGGCTTTTGCATTAAATAGACCGTGTCTTTCACTATTGCGGTGTCACGGACCACCACCGTGTCGTTCACCACAATTTCCTTGGTGACAACGATGATTTTGGGTTTGGTTGCCGACTCTTGTTGTTTCACTGGCGCAGTCGCTTCGGAAGGTTTGGTTGTTAAGCCGGGCTCTGCTTGCAAACCGTTCTTGGAAATAGTGTCGGCTGGAAGGCATACTGGCGATTCAGTGGGTACGATCGGCTCTTGCAATGGACTGTTATCCAGCGAAGTACGAGCAATCTGCCACGCGCAAACGCCGCCGGCGATCCCTGCGATGGCGGCGGTAGTCAAGGCCGCACGGTGCGCCGCCACAAAGACGCCCGCACTGGAGGGCGCTTCTGCCGCTGCCTGCCGTATCTGCGTGGTAGTGAGCGGCTTCGAAGGCGCATAGGTCAGCGAGGCGAGTCTGTTCCGGAACATCCGGTCGGTGCGGGCGGCCTCGGAATGCTGTAATAAGAATAGTAGTATCATGACAAAAACTCCCTTTTTGCGTTTTTCTTTCTCTTGAGCCATTTGGGTGAGCAGCTGCCGCAGCCGTTTGCGGGCGCGGTAGAGCGTCTCCTTGGAGCTGGCGATGGAGATGTTCAGCAAGTCAGCAATGTGGGCATGTGACTGTCCGTCAATGGCATAGAGGTTGAAGACGGTGCGTTGCGGAACCGGCAGCTGTTGCACCGCTTCGAGCAGTTCCTCTTGCGTGAAGTCTGTCTCCCAAATGGATGTCTCCTCGGGGACGACATCCGGTGTCTCCTCCTCCACAAACGGCACGGTATTCATGCTTTGTCGCAGGTGCTGGATGGCGTGGTTCACGGTGATGCGCATCAGCCAGGCCTTGAAGAGGCCGGTGGCGCGGTAAGTGTCGGAGCGTTCCATCGCCTTGAGGAACGCCTCGTGCGCCAGATCCTCCGCCAAAGCCAAGTCATTGACATAGCGGTGGCAAACGCCGATCATCCGTCCGATGTTGGCCGCATACATCCGTTCCCAAAATGCTGCATTCTCCATTTTTTCGCCTTGTTCATGATGATGACGCAAAAATAGCAAAAGGTAACACTCGCGGAGAAAATTTTTTTGTTGCAGGTTGTGGGGATTAATCTCCGCAGATCGCACGGATCACGAAGAAAACATCTCGTACGATAACAAACTGGTACAAGAATGTTGCTCTCGAAAAAGTGGACACGGAGGGGGTGAAAAAGTTGTATCTTTGCGAG
>CAMJPH010000017.1 GCA_946407715.1 uncultured Bacteroidales bacterium
AATATCTCCGACATCCCCGACCGATAAAATTTACTTTTTAAAGCGGATTCAATAAAATCATTTTTCCTAATGTTTTTGAAAATTATGTACTTTTGCCGCCTTAAATTTTCAAGACGATGTTACAGATCCAACTTTTAAGAGAAAATCCCCAAGAGGTTATTGACAGACTGAAAATCAAGAATTTCGATGCTACGGAATTGGTGGCAGAGATTCGTGAACTTGATAGCGAAAACCGCAACCTAAAGAAAAAAATCGACGACAACCTGATGGCACAGAACCAGGGTGCGAAGAAAATTGGGCAGCTCTTCAAGGAGGGCAAGCGCGACGAGGCCGAAGCTCTCAAAACCGAGATGGCCACTTTGAAAGAGAGCGAGCGCACCAACCGCGCCAAACTTCAGGAACAGGAAGAACTGCTGCAGAGCAAGATGGTGCTGCTGCCCAACCTGCCCAACGCCGCCGTCGCGCCGGGCAAAGGCGCGGAGGACAACGAAATCGTCTATACCGAAGGCGATGCCTCCAACATGCCGGAGGGTGTGCTCCCGCACTGGGAACTCGTGAAAAAATACGACATCATCGACTTTGAGCTCGGCACCAAGATCACCGGCGCCGGCTTCCCCGTCTATAAAGGCAAAGGCGCGCGCCTGCAACGCGCCCTCATCGACTTCTTCCTCGACGAGGCCACCGCTGCCGGCTTCGTGGAAATTCAACCGCCCTATATGGTGAATGAGGATTCCGCATACGGTACGGGGCAATTGCCTGACAAAGAGGGACAAATGTACCACTGCCAAGTGGATAACTTCTACCTTATCCCCACCGCTGAGGTGCCCGTCACCAACATCTACCGCGATGTGATTCTCAAAGAAAGCGACTTCCCGTTGAAGAACTGCGCCTACTCCGCCTGCTTCCGCCGCGAGGCTGGTTCCTACGGCAAAGATGTGCGCGGCCTCAACCGTCTGCACCAGTTCGACAAAATCGAGATCGTGACCATCGAGCACCCTGACCGCTCTTACGAGACGTTGGAGGAGATGACCAACCACGGCAAACGTCTGCTCAACAAACTCGGCCTGCCCTTCCGCGTGCTGCGTCTTTGTGGCGGCGACATCAGCTTCACCTCCGCTTTGACTTACGACTTGGAGGTCTATTCCAAGGCTCAGCAGAAATGGTTAGAGGTCAGCTCCGTGTCCAATTTCGAATCTTATCAGGCAAACCGTCTGAAACTGAGATACAAAGATGCTACGGGAAAGACGAAACTCGCGCATACGCTCAACGGCAGTGCCTTGGCTTTGCCGCGTGTGCTCGCCGCACTGCTCGAAAACAACCAAACCGATAAGGGCATCATCATCCCCGAGGTGCTGCGTCCTTACACCCGTTTCGACATCATTGACTAACAGCGAATGAAAAAACTGCTCATCATACTGCTGCTGCTTGTCACCTGCGGCGGTCCCCTGCTGGCGCAACAAAGTCAGGAGGAACAGCTTGCCATGCAGTATTACAAGGATAAGGAATACGACAAGGCGGTGGAGCTTTTCGAGAAAATCCATGCCAAAAAACCGGATTCCTACATCTACTACTACTATTTTTACTCTCTTTTGGAGCTGGAACGCTACGACGATGCGGAGAAGATGCTTAAAAAGCAGGTCAAGGCTTACCCGAATGTGCCGCGCTACAAGGTGGATTTGGGTTTTGTCTATGAACGTTCCGGTGAGAACGCCAAGGCGGAAAAGCTCTATCAGGAGTGCCTGAAAAACCTTCAGGCGAAGGAAAATGCCGTCAGCGAACTGAACAATGCGTTCATGGCGCGGGGAAAGTACGACTATGCGGTGGAGACTATCCTCAAAGGCCGGAAATTGCTCAACAACGAGCAATATCTGTCGAAAAACCTCATCAATATCTACAAAATCCTGCATCAAAACGACAAACTCCTCGATGAGGTCATTTCGTTGGTTAAGACAGACAATGACAAGTACGAGAAAGACGTGCAAACTGCCATTCAGGATCTTCTTCTCGACGATGAAGACAACCAGCAATACATGAACATTCGCACGGCTTTGCAGAAGTTTTCGCAAAAAAACCCAACCAACATTCTTTGTATCAAAGAGTTGTATTGGATAAGCCAACTGCATAAAGATTATGAGGAGGCGTTCACGTTAGCCAAGGCGTTGGACAAGCGGCTGAAGATGGAGGGCATTTTCACTTACGAATTGGCCACCGTCGCCGCCGAAAACCACGATTATGCCACCGCCATCGAAGCGTTGAACTATATCATCAAGAAAGGGGAAGAGGCGCACAACTACGTGCAGGCCAAGATGAAGATATTGGATGTCAAGTACATGCAATTGACTGAATCCTCGCCGGTGAAGATGGTAGATGCGCTTAATTTGGAACAAGACTTCCGGAAGGCGTTGGAAGAGAACGGCATTCATTCCGGCACTATGGACTGGATCCGCAAATATGCGCACTTGTTAGCTTTCTATGTCAACAAGCCGCAGGAGGCGATGGATGTGCTCAACCAGGCGATGGCCGCCACACGCGACAACAAGGAAAAAAACCAGTACAAAATTGACCTCGCCGATGTGCAGCTCTATACCGGTGAAATCTGGGATGCCTCGCTCAACTACTCGCAAGTGGATAAGGACCTGCCCAACGATGTGCTCGGCAACGAGGCCAAGTTCAAGAACGCCAAACTGTCGTTCTACATTGGCGAGTTCAACTGGGCGAAGAGCCAGTTGGACGTGCTCGCCGCCGCCACTTCCAAACTTATCGCCAACGACGCCATCTACTCCTCCATGCTCATCACCGACAATTTGGAGGAAGAGGAGGAGGGCGACGACTCCGACACCACTGAAACGCTGTTCAGCAATTCGGAAGGCAATCTCGCCCTGAAAATGTACGCCAAGGCCGAATTCCTGATTTTCCAGAACAAAGACGACGAGGCACTCAAAGTCCTTGACTCCGTGATGATTCTTTCACCGTTCGGGACGCTGGTGGATGACGCCCTGTACCAAAAAGCCCTCATTCTCATCAAGCAGAAAAACTATTTCGAGGCGGAGAAACTGCTCAAGCGCGTTGTGGATGATTACGGCGACCAACTTCTCGCCGACGACGCCATCTTCCAATTGGCGGAATTGTACGAATACTACCTGAAAGATATCCCGAAGGCCATGGAATACTACCAGAAAATCCTCAAGGATCATAGTGACAGTTTGTACGTGGTGCAAGCGCGAAACCGCTATCGGACGTTGCGTGGCGACAATGTGAATTAGAGCCTCGTTTTACAACGAAAAAAAGTGTATTTTCGCGGGCTAAAATTTTAGATGATTGGAAACTATAGACAGAACAAAAGAACTTGAGACGAAACCCATAGGGCATCTGTTGTGGATTTATGCCCTGCCGGCGGTAATCAGTCAGATTATCGCCTCCGTTTATAATATTGTGGATAGGATTTTCATCGGAAGGGGAGTTGGCGCATTGGCCATCGCCGGATTGGCGATTACGTTCCCGCTGATGAACATCATCCACGCTTTCGGGTCGCTCATCGGTGTGGGCTCGGCCGCCCGCATGTCCATCGTTTTGGGCAAGAAAGACAAGGAATGGGCGGAGAATATTTTAGGCAACAGCCTGATATTCACGTTAATTCTGAGCAGTTTGGTGGTTCTGTTCTGCTATCTTTTCCTTGATCGCATCCTGTTGATGTTCGGTGCAACAGCGGAAACGGTGGCCTACGCACGCGAGTATATGGTGTACATCCTGCCGGGCATGTTTCTGATTACGGTGGCGTTCAACCTCACCGGCTTGATACGTGCTTCCGGCTATCCCACCAAAGCCATGCTGATCATGGCTGGCGGTGCCGTCTTCAACATCATCCTTGACCCCATCTTGATCTTCGCTTTGGATATGGGCATCAAGGGCGCGGCTATCGCTTCCACCATCTCCATTTTCGCCATGGCATTGGTGTCCGTCTTGCATTTTGTGCAACCCTCTTCGTTTATCCGTTTCAAAGCACACGCCTGGAAGCTGAAAGGGTACATCTTCAAGAACATCACGCTCATAGGCATGAGCCCGTTTTTGATGAATTTGGCCGCCGCCGGGGTGGTCGGCATCCTCAATTCGCAGCTTTTGCGTTATGGCGGTGACTTTGCCGTAGGCACCTATGGTATTTGTAATACATACGGTAACTTTTTGGTTCTCATGATTATAGGAGTCTGCCAAGGTATGCAGCCTATTGCTGGATACAACTACGGTGCAGGCCACGGTCACCGGCTGAAACACGTGTATGGCCTGACTATGTGGATTTGTGTGGCCATCGGTTTGTTCGGCAGTGTGGTCTCTTGCATATTCCCAGGGACGATGATGCGCGTTTTCACCACCGAAAGCCATTTGATTGAAATGGGGAAAACCGCTCTGCGATTCAGCATGGTGATGTTCCCGCTCATCGGCTTCACCATTGTCAACTCCAACTTCTTCCAATCCATCGACAAACCGTGGGTTGCCATCACCACCAGTCTGTCTCGGCAGGTCATTTTCCTCATCCCCATGAGCATCCTCATTCCCATCCTTTTCATCCATTTTGGCTGGAACGGTCTTAATGGAGTCTGGATCTCGCTGACCATTTCCGATGTCCTTGGCGCCGTCCTCGCTGCCGTCCTTCTTTTCACTCAACGCCACGTGTTTTCAATTCAGAGCGATGAATTATGAATTGTGAATTATGAATTATTACATCGACACTCATGCGCACCTGTACCGTGAATACTACCCTGAAGATCTGCAGGGAGTGATTCAGCGTGCAGTGGATGCGCGCGTGGAGCGGGTGCTACTCGCCTGCGTGGATGCGCAGACTCCGCCGATGATCGCCGAAGCGGTCGAGATGTTTCCGGAGAATATCTTCGGGCTCATCGGACTGCATCCTTCCGATGTGCGGGAGAATTATGAGGAGGTGCTGGCAGAGTTGGAAACGCATATCGGCGACCACAACATTGTCGGCATCGGGGAAATAGGGCTGGACTTTTACCACGACCGGGATTTCGAAAAGGAGCAGCTGATCGTTTTCCGGAAGCAGTTAGACTGGGCGAGAGACCGCAAGATGCCTCTTTCGCTGCACATCCGTAACGGCTACAGCGAGGCTATCCCGATTTTGAACGAATACCCGATAGGGTCTTTGCGCGGCGTCCTTCACTGCTTCTCTGGCGGCATCCAGGAGGCGGAATGGGCGGCGAAGCACGGTTTCGTCATCGGCATCGGTGGCATCGTGACGTTCAAGAACAGCAAGTTGCAGGAGTTGATTCCGAAAATCGGGTTGGACCACATCGTGTTGGAAACGGATGCGCCCTACCTCGCACCGACCCCGCACCGCGGTACCCCCAACGAGAGCAGCTACATCCCGCTCATCGCCCAGAAAATCGCCGAAATCATGGAAGTTCCCGTGAAAGAGGTGATGGAGCGGACAACGGAGAACGCGCTGCGAATTTTCTTTGACGATGAAAGACGATGAAAGACGATGAGGCGATGAAACGATGAAAAACGATAATTAGAAAATATATTCAAAAAAGGGCTGTAAGCCCGACCTATGTCAACCCAGGGTGAACGCAGTGAGCCCTGGAATAAAAAAGAAAAAATATGAAAAAACTATTAACCACAATCGTAATGCTCGCCCTGACAGTCGGGGCGATAATGGCGCAGCCGAAAGCCATCGGTGCCCGTGCGGGCTACAATTTCGAAGTATCCTATCAGCATGCATTCCGTTCAGGAGGAATGTTGGAAGCTGATGCCGGACTTTCCCCGTTCATCACCTCAACGGGAGTCATGATTACCGAGGACGGCGAGCGATTAGTGCAACGCTACCGCTACGGACGCGCCCAGCTTACACTCGTCTATGATTGGCTGATGAACATCAAGTCGGATTTTTATTGGTACATCGGACTTGCCGCCGGCGTGAGCTGGGGTTACGGTGAATTTTTCGAGCTACCCCATTATGACAAAAACGGGAAGTTAGTGGAATTCAGACGTTTGGGTCTCCCTGCGGGTGCGCAAATCGGCTTGGAGTACGATTTCAAATTCCCGTTGAACCTCAGCGTGGATTGGCGTCCGATGATAAACCTGTTTGGCCTGCGTCAGGGTGACCTGACCTCCAACCTGCTCAATGTCGCCCTCGGCGTCCGCTACCGCTTCTAATGAATTATGAATAGACATATTCCTTAAGCAGCCTCGAAGAGGCAAAACACACGAAGTGCAATTAACCCCATACAAGCAAAGCGCAGTGTGGGGTTCACCAATCACCAATTACCAATCACTATTCACTAATCACTAGTCACTAATCACAAAAAAAATGATCGAATCCCCCATTTTCACGCCCTGTCAGATTGGGCCAATAACATTGAGAAACAGAACCATCCGTTCTGCTGCATTTGAGAACATGGCGGTCAAGAACGCACCGTCGGAAGCATTGTTCAACTATCACACGGCGGTGGCCCGTGGCGGCATCGGCATGACCACCGTGGCCTACGCATCGGTGAGCCGCAGCGGACTCTCCTTCGAGGGTCAGCTTTGGCTGCGCGAGGAGATAATTCCGGAGCTGAAAAAGTTGACCGATGCCATCCACGCGGAAGGCGCGAAAGCCTCCATCCAGATCGGGCATTGTGGCAATATGACCCATAGAGCCACTTGCGGCTGCAAGCCACTCTCCCCGTCAGGCCGTTTCAACCTCTATTCCCCGACTTTCACCCGCAAGATGACCATCAAGGACATCGACGAGATTGTGGAGGATTTCGGAAAGGCGGTCGATTTGTGTCGCCGCGCCGGCTTCGACTGCATCGAAGTTCACGCCGGTCATGGCTATCTCATCAGCCAGTTCATCTCGCCCTACACCAATCACCGCAATGACGAATACGGCGGATCTCTCGAAAACCGAATGCGTTTCATGCGCCGCGTCATCACCCGCGTGATGGAGGAAGCTAAGGACGATATGGCCATCGTCGTGAAAACCAATATGTTCGATGGTTTCCGTTCCGGTATGCAGGAGGATGAATGCATCAAGGTCGCCCAGGAGCTTGAACATCTTGGCGTACACGCATTGGTGCTCACCGCCGGCTTTGTCAGCAAAGCCCCGATGCACGTGATGCGCGGTGCCATGCCCTTGAAAACCCTCGCTTACTACATGGACGCAAAGAAGTTCTGGTGGCTGAAAATCGGCCTGCATCTCGGTGGCCGTCTCGTCATCCCCACCGTGCCTTACAAAGATGCCTATTTCTATGATACGGCCATGAAATTCCGCCAGGCGGTCAAGTTGCCGCTGATTTACGTAGGCGGCATGGTCGATAAAGACAATATGGAGAAAGTGCTCAACTCCGGCTTCGTGGCTTTCCAGATGGCCCGCGCCCTTGTCCACGACACCGACTTTGTGAACAAGCTGCACTCCGGCGAAGTGACCCGCAGCGGCTGCAAACACTCCAACTACTGCATCGGCAGAATGTACACTTTGGAGATGAAATGCCATCAGTGTATGGCGGAGGGACTTCCCGACAAGTTGCAGCGGGAAATCGACAAGGCGGAGAAACGCTGGAATTAAAACATTGGGAATATAAAAACAGACATTATGAAACCCGTTCTCAAAAAAACTTTAACCCATTGCGGAATAATCCTGTTCTTTTTCATATTGGCCGCCATCTACATGGCCCCATCTTTCGACGGTAAAATCATCCAGCAAGGTGATACCTTGAAATGGCAGGCTATGGCAAACGAGCAGGCCACATTCCATGAAAAGACAGGCGAACATGCCATTTGGAACAGTTCCATGTTCAGCGGAATGCCCGGATACCAAATCACCACAGGAGTGAAAGGGCACGAGCTTTACACTGGAATCAAGAAATTCCTGAATCTTAATTTTTTAGGCTTTTCGAATGATATAGGCGTCATTTTCCTCTATCTGGTAGGCTTTTACGTTTGCCTGTTGGCAATGGGGATAAACCCATGGCTCAGTCTGCTGGGCGCTTTTGCGTTCGGTCTTGGCAGCTATAACATCATCATTATTGAAGCCGGTCACCTGACAAAGGCATACGCCTTGGCGATGATGGCTCCGATATTAGGCGGTATGCTGCTGACGTTTAAGCGGAATTACTTGTGGGGAGGCATCCTGTTTTCCGTGTCTTTAGGTGTGCAAATTGCCTACAACCACATCCAAATCACTTATTACACGATGATTGTCGGGGTGATTTTGGGATTAGTTTATGCCATTTACGCACTGAAAGACAAGTGGTTCAAGTCGTTTTTGGCCGGTGTTGGAGTGCTGCTCGTCGGTGCAGTGTTTGCCGTGGCCTGCAATGCCAGCAACCTGTTCATGAACCAAGAGTATGCCAAATACACTATGCGTGGCGGTTCGGAAATCACGGTTAAGCCTGAGGACTTGTACAAGGACAGCGAACCCAAGTCAATAGCCGCTCCCGATGGTCTGGACATTGACTACGCCTACAACTGGAGCTACGGCAAGGGGGAAACCTACACGCTTCTCGTGCCTGGTGCGTATGGCGGCGGCTCCGGCGAGACGGTCGGCACAGACTCCGAATTTTACAAGAATTTCCGGCAGAAACAAGCTCCCCTTTACTGGGGCGACCAACCTTTCACTTCCGGTCCTGTCTATTTCGGCGCCATCATCATCTTCCTGTTTGTGTTAGGTCTATTTGTGGTGAAAGGTCCCGAACGCTGGTGGCTGCTTATCGCCACCATCCTTGCCATCTTTATGTCATGGGGCAAGAACTTCATGGGCTTCAACGAGTTTCTGTTCAACAATCTGCCGTACTACAACAAATTCCGTACGCCATCCATGAGTCTGGTCATCGCCAATGTGACCATGGTCCTTATGGCTATATTGGCCTTAAAAACAATTTTTGACAAAGAAAATCCCGTTGACAAAAAGAAACTTAACCTTGGGCTGTATATTTCTACCGGCATCACGGCAGGCATAATCCTGCTGATGATGGCCTTTTCCGGCAACATATCTTTTTCGGGCGCAAGCGATGTGCAAATGGCCGCGCAATACGGCAACCAATGGGATATGATTAAGGATGTGCTGGTGAAAGACCGTAAAGCCCTCTTCATGGCCGATTCCTGGCGTTCGCTGATCCTGATTCTGTTGTCCGCTGTGATGGTGTGGCTTTATATCAACCAAAAGATAAAACAATCGGGCATTATCATCGGTGTATTGGCCTGTTTGGTGCTGTTCGACATGTGGGGTGTTGACCGCCGCTACCTCAACGATTCCAACTTCGTTTCAGAAAAAAGGATAAAGCTGAAACCCTCACAGACCGACCAGACCTTGGATCAGTATGCCGCGCAATTCAAGGACGAGGATTACCGCGTGTTCGATTTGTCCGTGAATACCTTCAACGATTCCTATCCATCCGCATTCCATCATCAGATTGGAGGTTACCATGCGGCCAAACTGCGCCGTTACCAAGACATTATCGACTTTTACCTCTCCCGGCATATCAACACCAACGTGCTCAATATGCTGAACGCTCGCTACGTGGTGGTGCCCGGACAAGGCGGACAGGCACAAGTGCAGCGCAATCCCGAGGCGTTAGGCAATGCGTGGTTCGTGAATGCGTATCAGATGGTAGAAGACCCCAATGCGGAAATTCTGGCTCTCAACGAGTTGAATCCGGCAGACACAGCCGTAATCGACAAATGCTTTGCCAAGATGGTGGAAGGTAAGAATCTGGAGCGTGACAGCAACTCCGTCATCACAATGGAACATCAGAAACCATATAATCCTGACTATGTGGTGTATAAAACCAAAACCACCAAAGATCAACTGGCGGTTTTCTCCGAGGTTTATTACGCCCCCGACTGGCGTGCATATATCGATGGCAAGCCCGCCGACTATTTCCGCGCCAACTACATACTGCGTGCCATGATTGTTCCCGCCGGCGAACATACTATCGAGTTTAAATGTGAGGCCCCCAAACTATACAAACTGATCAAGGTGAACATGATATCTGGTATCCTGTTTGTCCTGTTAGTGGCAGGAAGCCTTGTTTTATATTACCGCAAACCGAAAAAAGAAACCGTTAATCAGCAATAGTTTTCATTGTCAGCACTCTTATGACCATCCTTTTCATCCGATACAAGAAGTCCAAGAACATCTTGGAAGGCGGCGAACAGGGCAGCCAGAAAAACTATAATGTGCTGTCACAATTAGTAGGGGAAAGTAACATCACCACCTATTATGTCCATGATGAAAACCAAAAAAAATCGGTTTTGGATTACGTCAAAGGAGGGTTGTTCTTTCCGTTCAATTACTATTTCGGACTGACTCCCAAACGGGTGAAAGAAATTGTCGGGCTGGCACAGTCATTTGATGTCGTTTTCATCGACCGCAGTGTTTTCGGTATTATAGCAAAAAAATTGAAGCAGGCAAACTATCGGGGAAAGGTGATTTCATTCTTCCACAATGTTGAAGTACCCTACTTTGAGGCAAAATTGGGAAACAAACCCGGCAAAAGCATCCTGTTAAGATGCATTGACCACAATGACCGCTATGCTTGCCAATTTTCCGACAAGACAATTGCACTAAACTCGCGTGACGACAGCGAATTGTTCGCCCGTTACGGGAAAAAAGCGGATGTGCTTATTCCGGTGGCTTTCAAGGACAAATATCTGAAAAACAGCTATTCCCAGGAAATGACTGCGCCACATCCGTTATGCCTGTTTCTGGGTGCCTACTTTCCGCCCAACAACGAAGGCATTGTCTGGTTTGTGAAAAACGTTCTGCCGCACGTCAACATCCGGATGAAGGTGGTGGGCAAAGGCATGGCGCGTTTGAAAGCGGAAGAACCTGCATTGAAGGACATTGAAGTGGTCAGCGATGCACCGGATCTGCTGCCCCATTTCGAAGAGGCGGACATCATGATTCTGCCTATCTTCAAAGGCAGCGGCATGAAGGTGAAAACCTGCGAGAGCCTGATGTACGGCAAGAACATCATCGCCACCGACGAAGCGTTTGTCGGTTACGATGTAGATTACGACAAAGTGGGCGGCAAATGCAATACCGCCGCCGAGTTCATCGCTCGCATCAAAGAATTTGAAAAGAATCCCCGTCCCCGTTTCAATGCGTATTCACGGCAAATGTTTTTGGAAAAATACTCGGAAGAGGCGGTTGTGGGAAAGTTCAGGGAAGTTCTGTCTTAAACCTTACCATCAATACGTTACTTTTTTATAAAACTTGCTACCCCAAAAGTCTCAAGTCTCAAGTCTTACGTCATAAAGTTTTACAACAAATATTATTCTGAAAAAGAAATATGCAAAGATTCAATGGTTGTGTCATCCTTTTGTTAGTGATGAGCATGTGCTTGTCGCTTTCAGCCCAGAAGAAAACCGGCAAATACCGGCAGAAATATGAGGATGCTGAGGTGTTGGTGAACAACGGCCTGTATGATGTCGCCAGAACCTACTATGTGGAAGCCTACGAGGATGCCCGAGCCACACGCCAGCACAAAAAAATCCAAAACCAGATAAAAGAGAAAATCGTTCTCATGGACTGTTATGCCATGTACTTTCACCTGCTGGACCAAGCGAAGCAATTGGAACAGATGCAGGATATGGAAAGTGCGGACAAATATTGCACCGATGCACTATTATACGCTGAGCATGAACATCTTAACATTCCAAGAATAGATACACTGAAGACTCGTTCGCAAGTGCTGTCGAAGACCGCTGCCCTTTGTCAAAAACTCGCCCAAACCGAAACTTTGAACCAAAAAGGCGACTTTGCTTCCGCCCGCGAGTTGTTCTGGCAAGTGAAAGGTGAAACGGAAAATTTGTCGGACAGCTGGAAAAAACACGGATTTCCTAAAAGTTTCATCCAAAAAATGGATTCCATCTCCCATTTCTTGGAAAATGATCGGAACACCGCACTTTGCTACCGACAGGTTTTCCCTGAAGAGTTCAAAGCGATAGATGATGCCCTTTTCCGTCTTCTAAACCAAAAAGCAACCCAAAAAGGTCTCTCCATTGAATCAGATATCACTTTTGTGATTTCGTTGGACACAAATGGCATTTTGAAACATTCCATTGTGGGCAACAAGATAGACCAGGATTTCCGCGATGCGCTTTCCAAAGAGTTGCAAAATGTGCAAATGCGGCAACCCTACCGCTATGGATTCTCCATGCCCGCGAAAGAGGAATTAAAGTACCACATTACATCCTCCCCAACCTTTGTTTGGGTGAAAAAAACGAAAAAAGAAGCTAAAACCAAAGATTCAAAGCTTAACAAGCAGGATTTCAAGGAAATTCGCGACAAACTGAACAAGGCGCCTGCCGGAAATTATTGTTTCCAGATTCATCGCAACGAAATTGACGGACAGACCCATACCTCCATGCGCATTGTCCGTGCCAAAGGCGGCAAGGCGAACAAATGGTTGAAAACGCTGTAGAGATGCAATACATTCGTCTTTACAACCACCGCACATCGCATTTTCTTTCCTTGTTAATCTTTCCCTATAATAATTTTGTAACATTTTCGTTTTTTTGCGTCATATAAAAGAATCGTTTTTTTAATTTGTAGCCTTATGAAAAAATTAATATTATTCGTTTTTTGTGCTGTATTGTGCATCGCACTCACTTCCTGCGAAAAGGAGAACGACGGGAAGTACAATCCGAAAAAGAAAATTCAGAAGGTTTATTTGGACAATGGTGGAGAGAAAGTACTGGATCAGATGTGGAGCTGGAATGGTAAGTTGCTCTCCAAAATTGATTATTACAGCGGTGAAGAAATTTGGTACACAGACGAATATTTTTACGACAACAAAAACCGTATCACAATACTTTATGAGGATGGCGATTATCTTGCCTTTGTTTATGAAAATGGCCATATTAAAACCATTAACTATTATTGGATTGATGAGCTGGAGGAGTCGTTTGCGCTATATTATGACAAAAACAAACTGTCTAAAATTGAATGGACGGGAATCGAAGTTGGTAAAAAAGACCATGAAAGAAATCTTAATCCATTGGAGGGATTAATTCCTCAAGGTTATGAAGTTTTTGAAAAAGCAGTTCGCAAAATGCATTCCCGACATAAAAAAAGCGAAAAACTCATCATGGAACTGACGTGGGACGGCAAGAATGTCAGCCATATTACCGCCTACGTCGAAGGGGATCCGGAAGACATTACGGAGGCTTCGTTCACATACGACGATAAAATCAATCCGTTGAAAGGCTGGCATACGTTATGGATGGACTATGTTATTGGTGTTTGGGAAGATGAACAATTCACCTATTCAAGTTTAGGCAACGTGCTGACCGCCGATTATATTTATAAATATGAAGGTGAAGAATACGATCACGTAGTTACAAATTATACTTACGAGTATGATGGGAAATATCCTGTGAAAGTGACTGCTACAATTGATGGTGAACCGTATTTCACCCGCTATTACGAATATTAATCGTTCAAATAGCAGATTAATTTCTCTGATAGTAGAGACGCGCCGCATGCGTCTCTACATTTGTCTTGAAAAAAAGCGTATTTTTGCGCTCTATTTGAAGAACGAAGAACATGTCGATAATTGTCAACAACGTTACGAAAGTTTTCGGGGAACAGTATGCTCTCAACAAGGTCAGCTTTGAAGCCAAAAAAGGCGAAATAGTCGGTTTCTTAGGTCCGAACGGTGCAGGAAAGACCACTATGATGAAGATCATCACCGGATTGATTCCACCCACGGATGGCGATGTCACTGTCTGCGGTCTTGATATTTGGAAGGATTCCCTGAAACTCCGGCAGATTGTCGGCTACCTTTCGGAGGCAAATCCGCTCTATTATGACATGTATGTGCGTGAGTTTCTGGAATTTGTGGCTGGTGTCTTCCATCTGAAGGACAAGAAGAAGAGTGTTGATGAGGTCATTGAACGCACTGGCCTCACCCCCGAACAACACAAGAAAATCGGAGCCTTGTCACGCGGTTACAAACAGCGTGTCGGCATCGCACAGGCCCTTATACACAACCCCGAAGTGTTGATTCTTGACGAGCCGACCACCGGTCTTGATCCGAACCAATTAATTGAAATTCGGGAACTTATACGTTCTTACGGCAAAAACCGCACGGTGCTGCTCTCCACCCACATCATGCAGGAGGTACAGGCGATGTGCGACCACGTCGTCATTATCAACAAAGGCGAACTCGTCGCCGACACCTTAACTAAAGACCTCCATCTTTTAGCCGAAAAGGTCGGACTGAAAACCGCAGAGGATCTTGACGCGCTGGGCATGGAGCAACTGTTCCACCGGTTGACGATGAATGAACAATAACTCTTTCCAAAAGTGCTGCAAGCACGACGCATGTTAGCCTATGGTGAACGCAGTGAGCCCTGGGATAAAAAGGTGGAGCGAAGCGAAGTCCTGGGGAACAGATGACTAAAATAGATGATAATATACGATGAATCAACGAATCACAAAACCATATATCAAAAAAAACGGACGATTGGAGGAAACCTCGTTCGAGGAGGCATTCCTATATATTTGCCAAAAATTGCAGAAGCAGGAGGCCAACAGCACTCTGGTGATGAGCTCCGGCAGTTACTCCAATGAAACGCTCTATCTGCTGCAACGGTTAGCACGCACAGCATTGAAAACCAACGCATTGGATTCATTTGATTACTATCGGCGAGGCACCGATTTCTTCGCCGATAAGAACGACATTCTGCCGTTCGCCGAGATGTTCCAGTCGGACAAATTCTATTGCATTTTTGATTCCATTGTAGAGACGTTTCCTGAAACGTCTCTACAAACCCCTGAAACGCTAAAAGCTGTTTTCGAGGTTCTGAAGCACTGTCCAGATACCCCTCGTTATTGGTTTAATAAACCTGATACCCTGAATATTACTGATTATTACGCCTTTTTCCGCAGTGTCAACTATTACCTAATTCAGCATCATCTGGAAAAGGGAATTTATGTGGATGTATTGGGGAAGAATTATAGTGCCTATAAGCAGTCGCTGATGGCGGATGATTATGAGGATTTTTTGCATAAGAATAACCTCAAAGATGCTGATATACAATTGTTTGTTGAGAATTTGATCACGATTCAAGCTCCCGCGTTCATCGTTTGGGAGCAGTGGCTGACGGAGCCGGCTTACCACGAATTGGAAAATATGTGCATGTTGCTGGATGTGCAGTCGAAGCCGGCATCAGGTTTCTTGACGATTAAAAGCGAACTGAACAGTCAGGGGCTGTTTGATATGGGGTTTTTCCCAAATATCGCCCCTGGTGGACATGAAATGACGACGCAACGGCAAGAAAAAATGGTTTCGTTGTGGCAAACCAATGTCTGTACAGAACCCGTGAATGTGGCCGCCACTCTCGACAACTGTAGTTTCCGAAATGTGCTGCTATGGAATGCACTCAATGTGAATATTCCACAAGATATTGTAAAACAGGTCGATGAAGCGGATTTTGCTATGTTACATACCGCTTTTCTACCCGAAAATGCCGATAGGTACGATGTGATTCTGCCTGCGAATCTTCCCGAAGAGGTTTCCGGCACTTATACGGACACAGCAAAAGTTCCGCATCAGTATATTACCGAAATAAAAGATATTTTGGAATACAACAATCTTCAACAATTAACGCAACTTGCCACCATGTTTGGCATCACTTTCCCGCAAAATCCAGATGAGATCTTTCTGGAATACATCTCATTCCTGGAGGCAGGTTGTCACAGCAGCGAACGCCATTTTTTCAAATAATGGTAATTTTGGCAAATTTTTTGCAATAAGATTCGGGCGGTTCGAATAAAATGTTCGGTACCGCAATTTATTTGTGTTTGTAAGTAATTGAAAATTAAGCATATTATGGAAGAGAATCAAGAGAATAAGGCTCAAGAACAAAATGTTCAGGAACCCATAATGAACGAGAATGTTCAAGAAAATACTGACAATTTGGCGGATAAAGATGAGAACACTGACAAAAACAGAAGAAATATTTTCTCAAGAAAGAAAGACAAAGAAAAATCGAAGTTGCAGGAAAAGGATGCGGAAATTGAGAAATTAAAAGCCGAGAAAGCCGAACTCAACGACCGTTTCCTGCGTCTTTTCTCCGAATTTGATAACTATAAGAAGCGCGTCAGCAAAGAGAAGTTGGACTTGATTGCCACTGCCTCCGAAAAGGTGCTGGTGAGCTTGCTGCCTGTCATCGACGATTTCGAGAGAGCTATTGCCGCCAATGAAAAGGCCGACAATATAGACTCCATCAAAGAAGGATTTAACTTGATTTACAATAAGTTGCTTCAGATGATGAAGCGTTTTGATGTGGAAGAAATCCAAGCCAAAGGCGAGGAATTTAATACAGATTTCCATGAAGCGGTCACTCATTTTCCAGCGCAAAAAGAGGAAGATAAGGGTAAGGTTATTGATGTGACGGAAAAGGGTTATAAGTTGAAAGACAAGGTTATCCGCTACGCGAAAGTGGTTGTGGGTCAGTAAGAAAGGAGACTAAACAATGGAAAAAAGAGATTACTATGAAGTGTTAGGGGTCACGAAAGAGGCCTCTGCCGACGAAATAAAGAAAGCCTACCGCAAGAAGGCGATGCAGTACCACCCCGACCGCAATCCCGGCAACAAGGAAGCCGAGGAGAAGTTCAAGGAGGCTGCAGAGGCGTATGATGTGCTGAGCAACCCTGACAAGAAAGCGCGTTATGACCAGTTCGGTCATGCCGGAATGGGTGCCGAAGCCAGCGATTTTTCCGGCATGAACTTCAACGACATCTTCAGCCATTTTGCCGATATTTTCGGCGGCGGATTCGGTGGCGGATTTAGTGGATTCAGCGGATTCGGTGGATTTGGTGGTGGCGGCCAACAACGGCGTGTCCGCAGAGGCGGTGACATCCGTATCAAAGTGAAGCTGAACCTGGAGGAAGTGTCCGCTCCTATCGAAAAGAAGGTCAAACTCAACAAGCAAGTGGTTTGCCCACATTGCAACGGCACAGGTGCGAAAGATCCGAACAGTGTTACAACTTGCCCCGACTGTCACGGCAGCGGCCAAGTGGTGCGCCAACAACGCAGCATGTTCGGAATTATCCAGCAGGCATCTGTATGTCCGAAATGCGGCGGAACGGGCGAGGTCATCAAGGATCCGTGCCCGCATTGCCATGGCAACGGCACTGTGTCGGGCGAGGAAATCATCACCATCAACATCCCGGCGGGTGTCGATAACGGAATGCAGATGACGGTTCCGCAGAAGGGACATGCCGCGCAGCGCGGCGGTGTCAACGGCGACCTGCTCGTCGTTTTTGAGGTGGCCGACCACGATGTGTTCGAACGTGACGGCAACAACCTCTACCTCAACTATTACATCAGCATTCCGCAAGCAGCACTCGGTGCTTCCGTGGAGATTCCCACACTTACCGGCAAAGCGAAAATCAAGATTGCCCCGGGCACGCAGAGCGGACAAATCCTGCGTCTGCAGGGGAAAGGATTACCACAGGTCAACTCGCGAATCGTCGGCGACCTCATCGTCAACGTGAACGTGTGGACTCCGAAATCGCTCACTCGGGAAGAAAAAGCGATGCTGGAACAGTTGAGCACACACGAGAACTTTGTGCCAAAACCTGGAAAAAACGATAAGAGTGTCTTTAACAGGGTAAAACAGTTCTTCAGCTGATTTTAAATCCTAATTTTGACTGGGTTTTGCACGTTTTTTTCGAAATCTTTCCTAATCCATATCAATAAACCTTTTATTTTTAACAACAATTAGTTAAAATTAAATCCAAATTTTGTAATTTTCAGACACAACTATTTTGTTATTAGCATATTAAAAAAAAAGTTTAAAAACCACTTGACAAAAGTGGTTTTTTGTTGTATTTTTGTCGCAACAAATTGAAGACAAAAATGAAAAGAATTTGTTTTTTGATATGCGGTTTAATGTGGTGTTTGTGTGGCTGGTCGCAGCCCACGGACACCCTGCACAGAATAATGTTCTACAATGTGGAGAATCTGTTTCACCCATCAGACGACAGTTTGAAGGCAGATGACGATTTCACTCCGACAGGCAGCTATCACTGGACTTATAAGAAGTATTATCGGAAGATTGCAATGATAGGGAAGGTGATTGTGGCGGCGGGAATGGGTGACCCGCCGTGGCTTGTCGGATTAGCGGAAATCGAGAACGAAAAAGTGCTGAAAGATTTATGCTACAACTCGCCGCTGCGGAAATACCGGTACAGGTTCGTCCATTACGACTCTCCTGACCGCCGCGGCGTGGATGTGGCACTGCTTTACCGGGACAGCTGCGTGAGGGTGCTGCGTAGCCGCAAAATCCCCGTGATCTTCCCGTTCGACACGTTCGCCCGCAATCGCGACATCCTCTATGCTGTGGTGCGGTTCCCTTCGGGCGACTCACTGAATATGCTGGTGAACCACTGGACTTCGCGATACGGCGGGTACGTCGCCACTGTGCCCAAACGCAACCACTACGCCACTGTGGTGCGGCACTGCGTGGACTCGCTGATGGCAGAGAATCCTCATGCCAAAATCCTGATTACCGGCGACTTCAACGATTATCCCACCGATGAGAGTATGCACAATTATCTTCGGGTGAAGGAGTTCAGCACGCGCCTTCCGAGAGACACTCTCTACAACCTGATGCTCCCTTTTGCGCGACAGAGTCTGCACGGTTCCCACAAGCACGAGGACTTCTGGGGCTGTCTGGACCAGTTTATTGTGTCCGATGCTTGGCTGACAGACAGTTCCGGCGTGCATCAGATCGGCGCGGCACGTATCTTCGATGCGGATTTCCTGTTGGTGGACGATGAGAAATATGGCGGGAAAAAGAACTACCGCACTTTTCTCGGCCCTCGCTACATCGGCGGCTTCGCCGACCATCTGCCCGTGTATGTGGAATTTGTAAATGGCCAATAGCTAAAAGCCAAAAGCCATGATCATTATCATTGGTCTTTGTCTAAGTTTTGGTAGAAATTTGGTGTGGTTGTCAATAATCTTTCAGCAAACGATGGTTCGTATGCCAAAAAAGTGTATTTTTGCCACCGAATTTTTTAACCCTTAAAAATTAACGTATTATGGCAACAAGAATCAGATTACAAAGACGCGGTAAGAAGAACCAACCTTTTTACCACCTTGTAATTGCGGATGGTCGAGCACCACGTGACGGACGATTCATCGAGGACTTGGGTACCTACAACCCGCTGACCAATCCTGCAACTCTCAACATCAATTTCGACAGAGCTTTGTATTGGTTGGAAGTGGGCGCCACTCCTTCTGATACCGCCCGTGCGATTCTCAAACGTGAAGGTGTTTACATGATGAAACACCTCAAAGGCGGTGTGGCCAAGGGCGCTTTCAGTGAGACCGAGGCTCAACGCAGATTCGACGCCTGGAAGCAGGAGAAAAACTCCAAACTGAAAGACGTTGAAAATGCCGAGAGAGAAGCCAAGCGCAAAGTCGTGAAAGAGCGTCTCGCTGCTGAAACGAAAGTGAAAGAAGCCATCTCCGCAAAAGTGGCCGCAAAGGCTGCTGAAATCGCCGCTGCTCAGGCAAAGGCTGCTCAAGAAGCCGCTGAAGCCGCTGCCGCCGAGGCCGCTGCTGAAGAAGCTCCCGCCGCTGAAGCCGAACAACCGGCTGCTGAATAGTTTTTTTCCGCCTGATTATGGCAGACAAAAACTTCTACTATTTAGGCACACTAACAAAACCTTTCGGATTGAAAGGAGAGTTGTGTGCCTTTTTTGATGTCGATGACTGCGAACGCTACCTCAACCTTGAGGCCGTGTTCATCGAAACCGAGGGGGAAATGCTCCCCTATATGATTGAGAAACTGCAATATCGCGGCAACAACCAGTTTGTCGTCAAATTGCAGGACGTGGACATAAACAACGTGCGCGAATTTGTGCAGACGGATCTGTATCTACCACTTAGCAGCCTGCCGAAACTCACCGGCAACCGGTTCTATTTCCACGAAGTGATTGGCTTTAAAGTCGTTGACGACCGCTTGGGTGAAATCGGTACCTGCAAGGATTTCATAGAACTCACCAACAATCCGCTGATGCAAGTTGACCATGACGGAACCGAAATCCTCATCCCCGCCTCCCAACAGTTCGTCACCAAAGTTGACAGGGAAAACAAAACCCTGTACGTCACCACGCCCGAAGGGTTGGTGGATTTGTATCTTGACCGATAACAATCCGTTTCCCAAAAAATTGTGTCTTTCCATTGTAGAGACATTTCATGAAACGTCTCTACAGCGTCAATTTTATCTGTCTGTGTATATTCGTAATTTATGTATATTTGCCCCGTTTTTCAAAAAACGAGAATATGAAAATGGACATTCTGCTCGGCCTGCAATGGGGCGATGAAGGAAAAGGAAAAATCGTGGACGTTCTCACGCCCAAATATGATGTGATTGCCCGTTTCCAAGGTGGTCCCAATGCCGGCCACTCCTTGGAATTCAATGGAATACGGCACGTACTGCACATTATCCCCTCCGGCATCTTCCACAAAGAGAAGACCAACATCATCGGCAATGGCGTGGTTATCGACCCCATAATCTTTGAAGAGGAAATCAATGCGCTGATAAACATGGGGTTGACACCTACCGATAACCTCTATATCTCCCGCAAGGCGCACCTCATCCTGCCCACCCACAAACTGTTGGATGCCGCACAGGAAGCCCACAAAGGCAACATGAAGATCGGCTCAACGCTGAAGGGCATCGGACCGACCTATACGGACAAGACCGCCCGCACAGGGCTGCGCGTTTGCGACCTCGAATCCCCTGATTTTGAGGCCAAATACCGCAAAAACATCGAGGAACATATCGAAATACTGCAAAACTATCATTTCGACTATGCCGCGAAACTTACCGAGTTGGACACCCAATGGCGCAAATCATTGGAAACGATTCGGAAATTCAAATTTATTGATAGCGAATACGTTGTTCACCAATATCTTACCGAAGAGAAAACCGTTCTGGCAGAAGGTGCGCAAGGCACGCTGTTAGATGTGGAGTTCGGTGCGTATCCGTTCGTGACCTCCTCCAACACTATCGCCGCAGGCGCGTTTACCGGACTCGGACTTGCACCTCACTACGCCGGTCGGGTTTTCGGTATCGTGAAAGCCTACTGCACCCGCGTGGGCAGCGGTCCCTTCCCGACGGAACTTTTCGACGAAACCGGCGAATTTCTCCGCAAAGAAGGCAACGAGTACGGCGCAACAACCGGCAGACCAAGACGTTGCGGATGGCTTGACCTGGTGGCTCTCCAATATGCTTTGATGATCAACGGCGTGACCGATATCGCTCTCACCAAGGCTGATGTGCTCGACAAATTCGACGAAATCAAGGTCTGCACAGCCTATCGCGTCAACGGCGAACTCACCGACCGAATGCCTTCTGCCACCGATGTGGAAATCGAACCTGTCTATACTACCCTGCCCGGCTGGAAAGCGGATATTTCCAAATGCAAAACGTACGAAGAACTTCCGAAAACGTTCAAGGATTATATCCAATTTATTGAAGACAAAACCAATACTAAAATATCCATTGTGTCCGTGAGCCCCGATCGCGAAGGTACTATCTTCAGATAACCTTCATCGCTCTTCATCGTCTTTCATCGAATGCTTTTCTCCCCAAAAGACTGGTTTCTTTCATTCGTCTGCTGTACTCTGCTTTTGGCTGGCTGTATGGCTGCTAAGGCACAAACTTCACCTGAGGACGATGAAATGCTGATAGTTCTCCAACAATCAATGAATCATCACTTTGACTCGTTGAAACGCACGAATTACCCTGTCTATTACATGGCCTACAGGGTGAAAGAGACAACCGTGCATCGGGCAAGTGCCAATTTTGGGTACATATATGACAATTCCAGCTCACAATCGGCACTTTTGACCATCGAAATCCGTGTCGGGTCTCCGCAAACCGATAATCATCACTATCTGTCATGTCAAAACAACCTGAAAATCAGACAAATTGCGTTGCCTTTGGATTGTGACACCGCCTTAATCAAAAAAATCATTACGGAGGAAACAAATCGGACATACGCGGAATCCGTTCTGCAATTTATTGAAAATCAGGTAAAAGAAAAAACATTTCGACAAGATGACGATGAAACCTACGCTTTCCTGACCTTTGCTTTCGACCAATATTATGAACCGCCTGTGACAGACACGCATTGGGATGAGGATAATATTGCCCAAATTCTTCGTCACTGCACAAAAGAAACCTCTTTATCTCCGGAACTCACCGAGATATCCGCCAACCTCGTTTTTCAAACAACTCGTAAATATTTGGTTACCAGCGAAAAACGTAATGTTGTAGAAAATCATTGCTCTACCCTACTGACGTTGAAAACAGAAGGATTATCCTCTAAAAATATTCTGGAACATATTGAACACCAACACTTTGCCAATTTCCCCGAACAGCTCCCCGATGCCGATGTTTTGCAAAGAGAGATACAGGAAATGGAAGTCCGGCTGTCGAACATCCTTCACGCGCCTGATTATTTTTCGGATAACGTGATGGATTTTGAAACGGCCAAGGTTCCCGTTCTTCTCTCCGAGAAAGCGGCTTCCATTCTGGCGCATAATCTGTTTGGGCACGAAATGGAAAAACCTCGTCACCATTTTTTGCAAGGGAAATTGCTTCCTGAAGAGTTTTCCGTCATTTGCGACCCGACAATCCCGAAATATGACAGACATCTCTTAAGTGGAAGCTATCACTTTGACGACGAAGCAATTAACAGCCAACGCATTACATTGATTGACAAAGGTGCATTGGAACAACTGCCCTCCACCCGCACGCAACAGCCGGGTTCTTCATATTCAAACGGACATGCAAGAGGTAATCTGCAACTGCCGTCTTCAAGACTATCCAATGTGATTGTAACCTCCAGTAAATCGCAGGATGACAACCAATTAAGGGAACGTTTGATTGCGGAAGCTAATCAACAGAATAAAAAATTCGGATTATACGTGGAAGAGGCCGAGATTGTTTGTGATACCACAAACGATATAATAACAATTTATCCCACCGTATGTTATAAGATCTTTGCCAATAATCTTCCCGATGAAGATGTGTGTGGCATTGTCATCCGTGGCAGTGCGCGGCAGTGGTTCAACAACTTGATTGCTGGAGGCATCACATCGGGCAGTGTTTCCTTTGTTTGTCATAACCGAAATGATAAAATGGTCACCCACAGCTGTTCTCCCGCGCTGCTTTTCAGAAAGGCAGATGTCTATCCTGCAACAAAAAAACAAAGCAAACGCATTGTCAGCCAAATTGTTGCTCCTGTCTTTGACACAAAGGAGAACGTATCCGAGCTGTTTTTCCAAACCGCCCAAATGGAATGGGCCACCGACATCAAAGAAATGACGGTTGGGGACATCAATGCTCCTTATTATCAGGATTATTTGATGACTGATGCAAAGATCTTCACTGTTGAAGCCTCCGAAGGAAGTCTTTTCCGCTCGAATGAGAAACACGTTCGGCAATTAGTTCCTAAAGTGCTGTTAGGCGGTGATTTATCCAACAATGAAAATCTATTTGATGAGTCAGAAGCGCTTCCAAGGGGTTATACATTGTCTGTTGACAACCTTAACGGAGTTTTTGTCCGAGACTTCCGCAAAGCCACAGAAGCGGAATATCTGAAAGCTGTCACAAATTGGGAGACCAAGAAGACAACAACGCAACAGCCAGAATATAAGCCAGTTCGAGAGCGTTCAAATGCAAGAATCAGCCAAACCTTTAACGAACAACAATTCAATTTCCCAACCTTGAACGAGTTGGAGCTTCTCGCCCGCGAAACCTCAGCTTCACTCGCCAAACACAATTTCATAAACCAATCAGGTGTCAACATATATATAATGATGGGCAACACCTATTTCTGGAACAGCGAAAAAACCACCTATATTCGTCCGGTTTCCATTATAGGGATGCAAATATACGGGGCGGTGCAAACAGGCAGTGGTGAGGAATACATGGACGGCAAAACAATTTTCTTCCCCTGCATAGAGTCTCTCCTTTCTTCAAAATCTATTCAGAATGAGATAGAACTGTTTGTTTCTCATTTGCGAGAGGTAAAGAGTTCCGGCAATAACATGGCGGACTGCTTTTCCGGCCCAGTTTTGATAGAAGGCGAGGCGGTGGGACAATTTTTGGTTTCCGCACTATTGGAAGGTAATCCCAACTTGCTGGCACAAAGAAAATATGCTTTAATATCGGATGCAAATCGTAAGAACAAATCCTATTCTTTTGAGAACCAATTGGATAAAATCATCACCTCAAAAAAGATTACGGTCACAGCGAACAAATCCGGTGATGTTTTTGACAAATCTGCATTCAACCGCTATGAAAAAACGGACGCAGAGGGCGTAGAGACACAGGAAACAGAAATCATCCGTGACGGTGAGTTAATAGCCCTGATGGGCAACAGAAATATCACAAAATCAACAACTTACAGTAATGGTTTCCAACAACTATCTATCCATAACGAAGGTTGTTTTGCCACGAAAGGCGCCTCGCGACTTGATTTTGAGCATAAAACCTCCGTTTCGCACAAAAAACTCAAACAACTGCTTATCAAAGAGGCAAAAAAACAGGGTTGCCGGTACGCGTACATCATTCGCCAGTTTTACGATGCTAATATCCAAAACATTCTGGACAAACAATCTTCCGATTACGTCCAGTTACTGCAATGCTATCGTGTGGATGTGCGCACAGGCAAAGAATTCCCGATAACCGATGCCAAGATGCCGAAACCCAATTTCTATCTACTGGAAAACATCCTGTATGTCTCTGATAAACAAGCCGATTTTCCTGTCATGATGCAGGTTCCTGGCGCAGCGGGCACCCGCGATTTCCCTTTCGCCGGTGTGCCCACGTGCATCATCGCACCTGACGGGCTACTGTTACATTCTTCGCATGTACAATAAAACAAAGAAGATTCCCTCCCAATGATTTAGAATATGAACAAAGAAGACCACAATATTTGCCGTGAGGGTGTGATACGCGCCATTGACGGTGACAGCCTCCAAGTGGAGGTCATTGTAAGTTCTGCGTGTAGTGGATGCCACGCCAAAAGCATCTGCATCCCCTCCGACCGCAGACAGGAAATCATTACCGTGAAGAACACCCTTCACGAAAACTATCAAATAGGAGAAACTGTGGAACTGTTGTTAGAGACTTCCGCTGGCAACAAAGCAGTGGTGCTGGCGTATGTGTTACCGCTCATCGTGCTGCTCCTGTTACTTTTCGGGTGCTACACACTTACTCACAAGGAGTTGCTAAGCGTCGGAGTCAGCGTGTTGGGAGTCTGCATCTATTATTTGATACTGAAATCGGCTGGGAAAACAGTGGAGCGAGGAATCGAATTCGGGATAAGGAAAAAAACTGTTGCTGACAGCAATCATCCCTACTCTTTACAATAAAACAGTGTATTTCCTGAAATTTCCCGAAACATCGTGTCAGTAATTCGCCGAATGTCGTCTTCGGTGACTGCAAAATAGCCAATACGTTCATCGGCGAAATCCTCAGCACAGCTGTAAAATTCTCCTGTGGCGAGTGTATTAGCCCTGTCTTCCACTTTCAAATTCCTCTCCAGAATTATGGATTCCGAATTGTTCTTCACTTTCTGTAAATCGTAGGATAACTTTTCGTCAAACTGGAAATCAAGTAGATACTTTGAAAGAGCAGCATTGGCTTTTTCGATGGGAACACCATTTGCCGGTCGGCCACACACGAAAAAGAGCCCTGGGTCGGCAGATCCTGACACAGAGGCGGAGATATCTGTGAAGAGGCGATCTTCCAATACGAATTTGCGGTAGAGGTAAGAACTTTGGCCTGTGCCAAGAATATCGGAAAGCAAATCGTATGCACAATAGTCGGAATCCGTGCGAGCAGGCATCAACCAGCTCATGAAAAGCATGTCATCAGGAACAGACTTTTCAACCACACGCAGTCGTTTTTCCTTTGCAGGTTGCTCCTGCGGGTAACGATGGGGATTTCGGTTTCCTGCCGGAATGTCACCGAACCACTTTTCAGCCATCGCAAACACCTCTTCGGCATGAACATTCCCAGCCACCACAAGGACAGCATTCGCCGGACAATAGAACGTATCATGGAATTTACGAATAATCCCCATATCAACTTGTTCAATATGAGATAGTTCCTTCCCAATAGGCAGCCATTGATAGGGATGGTTCTGATAGCTCAAACCGTAAATCTGCATCATCAAATCGCCGTATGGTTGGTTGAGACTGGTCTCCTTGAACTCTTCCATCACCACCTGCTTTTGCACATCAAGACCCTGCTGGTTGAAAGAGAGAGCGACCATGCGATCGGATTCAAGCCACAAGGCAGTCTCTATATTGTTGGCAGGCAATACAATATAATAACATGTGAGGTCTTGCGAGGTGTAGGCATTGTTGATGGCACCGACCTTTTGCAAGGCCAAGTCGAAGTCGGGCGCGTGGTCGGAGCCGCTGAACATGAAATGTTCCATCAGGTGGGCAAGACCAGTGCAATTTGGGGCTTCATCGCGCGAGCCTACGCGATAGAGCACACTACAAGCCGCCAATGGCGTGGTTCGATCCTCATGAACCAGCACATGCAGCCTGTTTGGGAGTATTTTTCGTGAAAAGGAAATCGCCATATCTAACATCAATTTTCGGCGGCAAAAGTACGTTTTTTTCGGCCATGGGCTATCAGCAATCAGCTCTTTGCGCTTGACTTTTGGCAAGAAAACCTCGTTTTCTTTCTATAATGTCATGCTTTATGTTTTACAAAGTGTGGGGTTGATGTGAAGAAGCAAACACTAATTTACTCGTACATAGGTATTTAAAATAAAATTTGAAAAAAATTCCAGAAAGGGTGTACCATATCAAAAAAAGTGTATTTTTGCGCCGTCAAAAAAGGGAACGCTTCCTTAGCTCAGTTGGTTAGAGCATCTGACTGTTAATCAGAGGGTCCAAGGTTCAAGTCCTTGAGGGAGCGCAAAACGAAAGCACCGAACTCGCTGGATTTCGGTGCTTTTTTATATCTCTGCCCTTTCGTTTCGACATTGCCGATTTCAACAGGCCTCGTGACGAAAATCACAAATAGTTCGCAAATGTTGATTCCAACAAGAAATTCATAGAAAATTTAAAAGCATCGAAAACTGTTCTTTTTGTCACTTCACAAACGAGCAGACAATGAAAATAATGCTGGCAAACTGCAGGATGTTTCGAGCGAGAAACCAGCGTATGGCAAACCATTCCAAATGCTGTTCGCAAATGAGGTTCCAATGCTCAATAGGCCCGTACCACCACTTGCGGACAAATTCTCGCTCGGGATGGTAACAAAACTGCCAAAGCAAATAAAACAAGGCGACTGAAAGTGGCAAGATAAGAAAAATGAAGGCGAAAATCGGTTGCAAATAACCGAGGATGAGCGAGACGAGAAGAATCACATACGGTGTGAAATTGAAAATGGCGGAAGCGGCAAGTTGCAGCGGACGTGTCTTCAACACCTCTGACAATGTTTTTTTCCCCACTTTGCGGTCGGCATTGGCATCCATGATGGAATGGGTGTAGAGGATATTAATCACCCATAGACCTACAGCGAATGAGGCAACATAAAGACCCGTGTTGAGCGTGCCACATGCCGAATAATGCACACCTGCCATCAGCATCGGCCCGAAAATAAGTCCTGTGACCAGTTCCCCGAGACCATGATAACAAAACCGGATGGGTTTCCCTGAATAGAAAAAGCCAAGAAATCCTGCGGCAAGCGCAATATATAACGGTATCAGTCCACGAGTTACAAACACAATACAACCCAACAACAGTGCGGCAAGTCCGAACAAAGAAGCCACAAAAAAAAGTTTCCTTGGAGTCACTTCTCCTGAAGTAAGGTAGGGACTTTTTGCAATACGGGCGCGCTGTCCCTCCGCCACGGTTTGTTCACGGACATCCTCGCTATGGAACTGGTAGTCAAAATAATCGTCGAAAAGATTGACGGAAAGGTGTGCCAACATTACCCCAAACACTGCCACAAGGCTCAATCCGACAGAAAATTGGTCGCTGCCAACCGCCATGAACACCGCCACCAACGCCGGCAACACGCTCTGCGGCAATGCATACGCCCTCGCATTTTGAATCCAATATATCAGTTTCTTCATCTTCTTTTTTTTCTTTCAGCGTGTCATTAACTTTTTAAAGCAAAAAAAACAGCCACCTTTCTCTCGAACAGGTGGCCTTTTGTACTGCGTACGAGAATCGAACTCGTATTGCAAGATTGAGAATCTTGATTCCTAACCGTTAGAAGAACGCAGCAGTTGAAATCGGCGGCAAAAATACACTTTTTTTTGATATGACGGTGGAAAAATCGGAAAAAATTGCTTGTACTTGCATATTTGTAATTTGTGTACCTTTGCGCCCTCAAAAAAAAGGTATGATGACTGTTAAACCGATTATCGCTCCTTCGTTGTTATCAGCGGATTTCAACCGATTGGGTGAAGAAATTGCAATGTTAAACCGTTCGGAAGCGGATTGGATTCATTTAGATGTGATGGATGGTGTGTTTGTGCCGAACATCTCTTTCGGAATGCCTGTAATCAAGGCGGTTAGAAAGTTGTCCGAAAAGCCGTTGGATACCCATCTTATGATTGTGCATCCTGAACGCTACATCCACACTTTCAAGGAGATAGGTTGCGATATGCTGACTGTCCACTGGGAAGCCTGCACACATTTGCACCGCACAATATACCAAATCAAAGAGGAAGATATGCTGGCAGGCGTAGCGCTCAATCCGCACACGCCGGTTGCTGGATTGGAAGACATTATCCAAGATGTTGATTTAGTGCTGATTATGTCGGTAAATCCGGGCTTCGGCGGACAAAAATTCATTACCCGTGCATTGCACCGCATTGCCGAACTCCGTGCGATGATCAAACGCAATCATTCCAATGCACTCATCGAAGTCGATGGCGGCGTGAATGCGGACAATATTGCAGAAATCATCAAGGCAGGAGCCGATGCAGTTGTGGCAGGAAATGCCGTTTTCAAAGCAGAAAATCCCGAAAATATGATTCATCAATTAAAACACTTATAACAATGAAAAAGCTTTTTATTCTTCTTTTTGTAGGATTGTGTTTAGTTTCTAATGCACAAACCGTTACCTACCAAGATATTTTGGAACAAAAGTCGGCCAAAGAGTTGACCGGCAAAAAAGGTGGTGATGACATCACGGCTTATGTAGCATCCGACGGGATTACGTATAAGATTGGCTCCACCATTACTTACGGTTATCCGACAAATGGCAAGTATTATGTCTATTTTATGGATGTTACCGGCAGTTGGCTAAACCTTGTTGCAGATGAAAGTAACTCAACAGCCTCTGACCGTGCTGTAAGTCAAGAGCGTGCGGAACGTGTCGAAAACCGTGCCGGCGGTGTGGCCACCATTAAGAGAATCCAATGCGTGCCGATAGATGGCTTCAACAAAATGACTTCTGGCTGCAAAATCTATCTCGTGCTGAACCGCGGCGGTCTGGCCTGCACCAACTTTGAAGAAGCAATTGCCACCAAGGAGGTGGTTGTAAAAGCCAACCTGGAAGACATGGCCTCCGATGCCGCCATACAGGAATTGAAGAAGTGGAAGGAAAAACTGGATCTCCAGATCATCACCCAAGAGGAATATGATGCCAAAAAGGCGGAATTGATGAAAAGAATCAAGTAAATCCAAGCATTTATGGAAGAAAAGAAGAAAAGTACCGCCTATAGCATGTTCGTGATCGGATCGCTGTTCTTCGTATTCGGTTTCGTGACATGGCTGAACAACATCCTCATTCCTTACATGCGCACCTCTTGCGAGCTCACCACGCAGGTACAGGGCTATTTGGTGACGTTCGCCTTCTACATCGCCTATTTTGTGATGTCGATTCCGTCTTCTTTCGTGTTAAAGAAAACGGGCTATAGCAACGGTATGGCATTGGGGTTGGTTGTCATGGCCATCGGCTGCATGATGTTCATCCCGGGCGCGAAAATGCGCAGCTATCCGATGTTCCTACTTGGACTTTTCCTACAGGGCAGTGGACTTTCTCTTTTGCAAACCGCCAGCAACCCCTTCGTCACGGTCATCGGCCCGATTGAATCGGCGGCGCGGCGCATGAGCATCATGGGCATCTGCAACAAAGTGGCCGGCATGATCGGCATTCTCGTGCTTTACAACGCCCTGTTCAGCGGCAAGGAGCACCTTTTCGAAAGCATCAAGGAGATGGCTCCCGGTCCGGAGAAAGAAGCTATGCTGCAACAACTCTCCAACGGCGTCATCATCCCCTACCTCATCATGACCGCCGTGCTCATTGCATTGGTGCTTTTCATCAAGACGGCGCATCTGCCGGAAATCGTTGAGGAAGAGAAAATTGTGGACGGCAAGAAGACCAGCATCTTCAGCTTCCCGTATTTGTGGCTCGGTGTTTTCGCCATCTTCTTCTATGTGGGTGCGGAAGTTATCGCCATCGACACGCTGATTCCTTACGGCGACTTTTACGGCATACCTACCGCAGTTTCCCATTATTTCGGTGTTTACGCTTTAATCGCCCTGTTGGTGGGTTATATTTGCGGCATCCTCTTTGTGCCGAAGGTAATTTCACAACGGCAAGCTTTGATCATCCAGTTGCTGCTCTCCGTCGCGTTGGTTATCGTGGCATTGTGCACAACGGGCATTGTCTCCATCATTGCCATTATCTGCCTGAGCTTCGCGCACGCCATCATGTGGCCAGCCATCTGGCCGCTGGCCATCCATGATTTGGGCGACCACACCGAGTTCGCCTCCGCACTGATGGTGATGGCCATCGTGGGCGGTGCCGTGATGCCGCTGATCTACGGCCGAATCGCCGATGCCGTGAACCCTCACTCCGCCTACGCGCTGCTGTTCGTCAGCTATGCGTACATTTTGTTTTTCGCGACAGTGGGGTATAAGATCGAGAAGAGATAAGGTGGAGAAAGAAACAAGAGAAATAAAAGGCACGACCATAGGGTTGCGCCTTTTGTTCTATGTAGAATTTTTTAAGATGAGAATCATTTGCTTGGAGAGTGAAAAAGTTGTATTTTTGCGGTCGTAAAAAGTAAGAATATTATGGAGACGATAACATTTAGTCCTGCACAAGTACATGTATTCAATCTTGTGTCTCATATAAAAACGGCTTTAGGTTTGGAACGATTGCGCGAACAGTTGACGGCATTTTACGCCCAGCAGGTGGACGATGAGTTGGATGCCCTTTGGGAGAGTGGCCAGTTTGACGATAAGCGACTTCAAGAACTGCGAGGTTCTCATTTCCGCACACCCTATAAGAAATAGCCGATAATGCGTCCAGTAGTGATAGATACTAATTGCCTATTGCAGATTATATCGCGAAAGAGTCCTTATCGCCCGATATGGGACGCTTTCCTCTCAGGTCGTTATCAACTCTGTGTATCAAACGAGATATTGGATGAATATCAGGAAGTTATGGAGCAGAAAATAACCCCAACAGTAGCAGAAAATGTGGTGGTGTTGATTTTGAATAAAAAGAATACATTATTTGTAGATCCACATTTTCGTATGGGACTGATAACAGCTGATCCCGATGACAATAAGTTTGTGGATTGTGCTTTTGCTGCAGGTGCTGATTATTTGGTTTTTGAGGACAGCCATTTCGAAGTATTACGTACAACCCCTTTTCCGCAACTGAATCTCGTCACACTTGACGAGTTCATGCGTACTAGACTTATCCGATAGTCTTTTTCTTCATCATAACAGATTTAGAGCGTATAGTGGACAACCAAATTGTTGAAACCAAGGTCATTGCCCGTATTCGCAGCGAGTTCCCGACGAAGTTCGGGATTCCGAGGCAGAGCGGGTTGGTGCCGTCATTGCGGGCGCGCATCGTGTTCGAGCCCGAGTACCGAAACGCGGAAGCATTGCGCGGCATCGAGGAGTTTTCCCATCTGTGGCTGATCTGGGGATTCTCAGAGGTACAGCAGGAGGGATGGTCGCCGACGGTACGTCCTCCGCGGCTCGGCGGCAACCGTCGCATGGGCGTCTTCGCCACGCGCTCGCCCTTCCGTCCCAACCCCATCGGACTCTCCTGCGTGGAACTCATCGAGGCCGACCTTAACCCAAAGAACCCTACCCTACTTGTAGGCGGCGCCGACCTCATGGACGGGACTCCCATCTACGACATCAAACCTTACCTGCTCACCACCGACTGCCACCCGGAAGCCACCAAAGGGTTCACGCAAGAGCACGAGGACTACCAACTCGACGTGAAAGTTCCCGACGTGATCGCCAAAAAACTGAAACCAGAGAAATTGGAAAAGCTGCGTGAAGTATTGGCCCAAGATCCACGCCCTGCCTACCACCACGACGAAGACAGGATTTATGGTTTTCCGTTTGACGGGTATGAGGTGAAGTTTCAAGTGGTGGATAAGACGGCCGTGGTGCGCGAGATTCGCCGCAGGTGAGAGCAGTTCAGGGATTCTTGCTACAGATTTTCGTCAGTCCTCCCTTTTTGCCCATCACGAAGAGGGCGTTTTCTCCATCCGGTTCGGGAATGTGGACAAAGAGAGGTTCGTGAAGGGTGAACCGGTCGCAAAGGAACGCATCACCCTGTTTTAATTTGGCATTTTCAGACGTCAGGACTACAAAACGCTGGTCACCTTGAAAAGCGGCGACACAACGGCGGTTGGGATTCCAGAAGAACTCCACTTGTGCACCCACAGGGAGGTTTTCCGCATACAAGGTCTCGCTTTTCACGCGGTGCGACGATTGCACGCCCTCCACCTCGCAATAGTCCGACACGAAGGTCTCCCAGTCGGGGAAACCCACGAAGCGTGCGAGGATGTCGAGGGTGCTGGGACGCACCGAGGCATAGCCCTCCACATATCCCCAGAGCCGCTTCAGTGTGGAGACACTGAGGTTCTCATTCAGCCGTCCCTGTATTTCTCCCGACAGGAAGATAAAGTCGTTGGAGGTGGCGATGGCATGATCCGCCGACTCCTCCACGAGTTGGCGTAGCAGGGTGATATGTTGCGGGTTGACTGGCATGTTCGTTCAATTTGCAGGTGCAAAGATAGCAAACATTCGGATATGGCGAAGAGGTTCTTTTGTGGTTCTTTTTTTTGTTTGATCAGTGAGCAACATGATTTAAAATACCAATAGGATGAGATTTTTAAGTTCACTATATGAAAAAAAATGTAATTTTGCGCCGAAATCGCAATATATTGGAATTATGAGTCTTCTTGATATTGGTAATTGTATCCGTGATCGCAGAAAGGAGCTTAAGGTGAATCAGCGCACCGTAGCAGATCTTTCCGGTGTGGCTGTGAACACCGTAGTGGCCGTTGAACGTGGTGAGGGAAACCCGCAATTATCCTCGCTGCTTGCTATTCTTGACACTCTCGGACTGCAAATCGACATCACCATCAAACAGTTGAATAATGAGACAGTGTAAAGTTTTCGTACAGGATATGGAGGCCGGGCTACTTCAGGAAGTCAAAGGAGAAGGCTACCGTTTCACCTACATCATAGGTTATGATGGTGCGCCAGTGTGCTTGTCCATGCCCGTTCGGGAAAATCCTTATCTGTCCGAAAATCTTTTCCCTTACTTCTTCAATATGTTATCGGAGGGTGAAAACCGTCAGGTTCAATCCCGAATGTTGCACATTGACGAGAATGACGATTTTGGCATCTTGTTGGCCACGGCTCAATTTGACACCATTGGTGCCGTAACCGTAAAACCCATAGATAATGGAAAAGATTGAAGTTTGCCCTTCCACGTTAAAAAGCGGTTTTGACACGTATTCGCCTAAAGCGCGGCGCAGGCTGTTTGATGGCAGAGTCGTTTCGCATGTTCTTCCGTTTGACAGTCCAAATCGGAATGATAGCGAAAAGATTGAATATGCGACGCATGTAGGTCGGATTTCATTGTCGGGTGTGCAACCGAAAGGCGGTTTGGTGATTGGTGATGACAAACGGCTTGTACGTCCTGCAGAAGGACAGCGCAGCCACTACATTCTGAAACCGGCCCCGAGCTCATACGCACTTCTTGACAGGGAGTTCTGTCCCGCAAATGAACATTTTACCATGCAGCTCGCTTCGCAGGTATATGGGATAGAGACCGCTGACAATGCACTCTGTTTCTTTCGTGATGGGGAACCCGCCTATCTGACACGCCGTTTCGATGTCGCCCCTGACGGGCAAAAATACGCTCAGGAGGATTTTGCTTCGATAGCAGGTCTGACTAAAGCAAACGGCGGACGCGATTTCAAATACAGTAACCTCAGCTATGAGGAGTGCGCAAGTATTATACACCGTTATGTGACTGCCGCACAAATCGATGTGTTACGGTTTTTCCAAATTGTTATGTTCAACTATATCACTTTAAATGACGATGCCCATTTGAAGAATTTCTCCCTCATCAGCAGAAATGGAAAGGAATTCAGACTGGCTCCTGCATACGATTTGATTAACACCAGTCTTCATCTGCACCAACCTCGCATTTTCGCTCTTGACAATGGACTGTTCAGGGAGGGGATGACCTTTTCCGATGTCCGAACGATTGGCAGAAATGACTTCAAGGAGTTCGGTCGCAGGATTGGGCTTTCTGATCGCATTGTGGAGCGGGAGCTTGACCGGTTTGCAGCGGAGAATGTCGCTGCGGAAGAGCTTTTGAGCAGAAGTTTTCTGTCTGCGGACATGAAAGCCGACTACAAGGCATCAATGGGTTATCGCCGTTCCACTTTGAAACCCGATTAGCGATTTGTAATCGCGATTTTCGTCAGTCCTCCCTTTTTGCCCATCACGAAGAGGGCGTTTTCTCCATTTGGTTCGGGAATGTGGACAAAAAGAGGCTCGTGCAGGGTGAACCGGTCACAAAGGAACACATTTCCCTGTTTCAATTTGGCATTTTCAGATGTCAGGACTACAAAACGCTGGTCACCTTGAAAAGCGGCGACACAACGGCGGTTGGGATTCCAGCAGAACTCCACCTGCGCACCCGCAGGAAGATTTTCCGCATACAAGGTCTCGCTCTTCACGCGATGCGACGATTGCACGCCCTCCACTTCGCAGTAGTCTGACACAAAGGTCTCCCAGTCGGGAAAACCCACGAAGCGGGCGAGAATGTCGAGAGTGCTGGGGCGCACCGAGGCATAGCCGTCCACATAGCCCCAGAGCCGCTTCAAAGTGGAGACGCTGAGGTTCTCATTCAGCCGTCCCCGGATCTCTCCCGACAGAAAGATGAAGTCGTTGGAGGTTTCAATACGGTGATCCGCCGACTCCTCCACGAGTTGGCGCAGCAGGGTGATATGTTGCAGGTTAACAGGCATGTTCTTTCAAATTGCGGGCGCAAAAATAGCAAACATTCGGATATGGCGAAGAGGTTCTTTTGTGGTTCTTGTATAATTATTCAACGGCATCCTGCACGAGACGCACGCTAAGCCCATAATATCGATAAACGGGTCCAACACCCGCAGCAAATTCACTGATTCCTATATTAAAAACACAACTGCTTGTATATGAAGAGGATGTCCAATAATGTCCGCTCGGTTCCCCCGTATAATGCAAATTACCCCGTACACTTGCTTCCGGGAGAAAGACGGCGCCGGCATTCTCCAACGCCTTCCATTGTTGTGCACTATAGTGGTTTTTGTAATTAACTGTGTCGTTGTTGATGTCTTGGGGCGGAACAATGTTGTTGGGGTGGTCATATTTGTTCGGAAAGAGGACAAGACCTCTTACGCCGTTCACGGTGGCTTTGGCATATCTGGCGTTAGGAATGCCATTCACCGTGGAAGCGTTTCGTGT
>CAMJPH010000018.1 GCA_946407715.1 uncultured Bacteroidales bacterium
CATACTTATACTCATAATACGTAATTTTGCGCAAAGATACGATTGTCGCGGGGACAACCATTCGCTTTCGGAGAATTTTATTAACGCGACGTTGTTCGTAGAAGCGTAAGGGTGTTGTTGTAGAAACGTTTCATGAAACGTCTCTATGGGACGGGAAAAACTATCACGGATATAGCGCCTCCATCTTCCGCACCATATCACGCATCGTTTTCACCGCAGTGTCGGGGGCGAGAATCCTGACCCCAGGGCCGAAGGAAAGAATCTGCGCGTAAAATTCCATATTCAACACCACTTTGATTTCGAAAATCACCTTTCCTGTGTCCTCGTCCCGTTCCAAAACCATCTGCGAAGGGTGAAGCGGTTTGGTCTCCGCGTAGGGAGCTTGATCTTTGTCGGCCTCGAACCGAACCGTTGCCAAAGGGGTTTTGCGGGTCTTGGTCACTCCAATCACGTCCTTGAAAAAAGTGCTGCTGTCGAACCCTTTTTTCTCTGTAAACATTTCATTGTCATTCGGTTCAATACCTTTGATTCGGTCTAAAGCCATCGTCAGCAATTTTCCGTCGCGGTGTCGCATTCCAAGCAAAAACCAACGGTTCCGATACTCTTTCAGCAAGTAAGGGGAAACCGTCCATGTTTTGGTTTCCAGTGATGTAAAAGACTGATAATGAACATTTATGACTTGTTTTCTGGAAATATAGTTGTACAAAGGGTTGAGGTATTTCAGCCCGATGAGGTTGCTGTTCCGCTCGAAATCCACAATGGGCTTTCGGTTTGACTTGGAAACGGCTAACTGGTCCTGCATCCGGTTGACCACATCGCTCATCTCCGTGAAGAAGTCAAAATCCTGAAACTGCCGCAACATACCCACGGCCTCCTGCATCATCTCGTAATCCCGTTGCGACAACGGCAAATTAGTGATGGAGTAGTCAGGGTCGGCATAGCGGTAATACTTCTGGTCATAAACCTCAATCGGAGCGTTGTATCCGTAGCGGTCGCTGCGCATCATCTGCAAATCCAGCTGCACCGTCCGTTTGGAGATATTTCCGACTCCTTCATAGTCGTACAGCGCTTCGGAGCAGGCATCCACCAACATGTCCAAAGTCCACCGCTTGCATCGGTTGCGCAAACAGTTGTCTATCGTCTTATATCGGATCAGTGCATTTTTTGTTAAAGGCATATTGCTAATATTCAGAATGTTATAAACTTCGTCAAAGAAAAATTTCACTTTTGCAAAAATAATTTTTTTACTACGCAAAAAGATTGCGTAGTAGGGTTTTATTTTTGCCGCCGAATTTAAAAGTGAAACGTTTCCACCTAAATTCAAAAGCAAAAATGAGCTAAGTCTAAGTCTAAGTCTAAGTTTAAGTTTAAGTCTAAGTTTAAGTCTAAGTTTAAGTCTAAGTCTAAAAATTATCGGAATTATGAAAGAATTTATGATTGAAGACACGCCGGTCAAGATGTGGGCGTCCGTATGTGACGTGAAGGCTTGGAGAGAGATTTCGAACTTGTGCAGTCTGCCGTTTCTTTTCCATCATCTCGCGCTGATGCCGGATGTACACGGCGGTGTGGGGATGCCCATCGGGGCAGTTTTAGCCACGAAAGGCGTGGTCATCCCCAATGCAGTCGGGGTTGACATCGGCTGCGGAATGTGCGCGGTGAAGAGTTCGCTCCGTGTGGAGGATCTTCCGCAGGAGACGCTGCGCAAGGTCATCATGCGCAACATCCGCAAGCGCATCCCAGTGGGTATGGATCACCACAAAAAAGCTCAGGATGAAGCACTTATGCCGCAAGATTTCGACATTGAGCAGACAACAGTGGTGAAACGTCAGTATGTGGCCGCCACCAAGCAGATCGGCACGTTGGGAGGCGGCAACCACTTCATCGAATTGCAGCGCGATGAGGAGGGGTTCGTCTGGATTATGCTGCATTCCGGCTCCCGAAATCTGGGCAAGCAGGTGTGCGACTTCTACGACAAGCTCGCACGCCAGCTGAACGAGCGATGGTTTTCCACCGTCAACCCGGAGATGGAGCTTTCGTTCTTGCCGGTGAAGAGCCCCGAGTTCCATCAATATTGGGCGGAAATGCAGTATTGCGTGGCATTCGCGTTAGCCAACCGTTCGCTGATGATGCAGCGCATTATGGAAATTTTGCAAGATGCTTATCCGGACATCACGTTCGAGCCGATGATCAACATCGCGCACAACTACGCCGCGTGGGAGAACCATTTCGGGGAGAATGTGATTGTGCATCGAAAGGGAGCCACCCGCGCCCGCGTTGGCGAGGTGGGCATCATCCCCGGTTCGCAGGGGACTTGCTCTTACATCGTGGAAGGCTTGGGTGAGGAAAACAGTTTCCTGAGCTGTTCGCATAGTGTCGGACGACTGATGAGCCGCACAGAAGCGCAGAACACCATCGACTTGCAGGCGGAAATCGCCTTCCTCGACGCGCAGAACATCGTCCACGGCATCCGTACCCGCAGCGACCTCGACGAGGCACCTTCCGCCTACAAAAACATCGACGAGGTGCTGGCGCAGGAGTCCGACCTCGTGAAAATCCTGACCAAGCTGCATCCTATTGCTGTCATTAAAGGATAAGGCTGTCCGTCTGGGCTATGGTGGAAGGAGGAAAGACTATAGGTGGGTTTCGGTTTCTCGCCAGTGAAGGCTAACAGCCAAAGTCTTTATCATTAGTCTATGTCTAAGTCATAGTGGGATTTTGGTTCGGTCGCGCGAACTATTCACTATTCACTGTTCACTGCTCACTGTTCACTAAAAAAGCGTATCTTTGCCGCCGAATTAGAAGTCATGGGCAAGAGAAAACAGGACACTCAGATCGCGATCAAGAACAGGAAGGCGGAATTCCTCTACTATCTGCATACTTCCTACACGGCGGGTATTGTGCTGACAGGCACGGAGATCAAATCCATCCGGGCGGGGCGCGCCAATATCACCGATGCCTATTGTTCGTTCATTAACAACGAGTTATGGGTTCATAACATGCATATCAGCGAATATGCGCAGGGCAGCTACAACAACCATCAGCCCAAGCGCGACCGCAAGCTGTTGCTTCAACGCAAGGAGATGCGCAAACTGATGACCAAGCTCAACGAGCGCGGTTTCACCATCATCCCCACTTTGCTGTGGATCAATGAGAACGGCTATGCCAAATTAGATATCTCTTTAGCCAAAGGTAAGAAAATGTACGACAAACGCGAAACCATCAAGGAGCGCGACCAACGCCGTCGCGGCTCTGACGAAGAATAAACGACAATGGAAGAGAATCTGCCCATCACTGACACGTTGCCCGAGTCCATCGCGGAGCAGGAGAAAATCTGGTACGGTATCGGCGAAACCGCTGAGGCTCTGGGTGTTCCGGCCTCCACCTTGCGTTTTTGGGAGAAGGAGTTCGATCTGATTAAGCCCCGCAAGAACAAAAAAGGCGACCGTTTCTACTCCAAAAACGACATCGCCATCCTGCGCACCATCCAGTATCTCACCAAGGTGAAAGGTTTTACGATTCAGGGCGCAAAGACCGCCATCAAAACCAACTTCATGAAGGAGGCCGAAACTGCCGCCATCGTGGACACACTGACACAGATTAAGGAGAAATTACTGGAAATCAAGAAATTGCTGTAGAGACGTTGCGCGCAACGTCTCTACAAACGTACCCGGTACCCGCCAGTCTTCTTGCTGCCGGTGTATTCTATGATTCCCTCGTCCTTAAGCTGCTTGAGGATGCGGTTGACGGTGCTGAGCGAAAGGCGGCAGAATTGCACAATATCTGTGCCTTTGCAATCAGGGTGTCCGTTGATGTAATCGAGAACGAATTGGATGTTATTTCTCTCTTCTGTTTGACAGGTGGATTCCATCTCGTTGGAAATTTGTATTGTCTCCTCTATCCCTTGTGTTTGTTCAGGATTCGGTAAAAGCTCGTTTACGTGGTGTGGTCGTGGTGTGGTGTTTTTTTTCAGAAGCCTCATCGCATTTTCTTTGTATGCATTGGATATCAGGAAACCTATAGGTTTTTCTTTATCCATAAATGCAACATATACATTGTTTTCATCAAAGGAATGTACGTGTTTGTAGAACACAATGACACCTCGGGATATGCGTACCACAAGTTGGTTGCCAAGCTCTTTTGCAAAACTCGACAATGAACAGTTCCGGTTATATTTGTTGCCATCTGTTGTGAAAATATAGGTATAGTTTTCCTCTTGTTGGCAATAGACAATATCGTTTATGGGTATTGTAATCATCTTACTTTTATTTTCACCATTTTCGCATTTTGCAATGATAAGTTTGTTGATTTTTTTCATGGAGTCGTTGATTTCCTTATTTTCCCGAATGGAGTCCTCCAACAGGCTGACTAAAAAAAACAGACCAATAAAACAGAGATTTCTGATTAGCAGTGTGACGGTGAGAAATATAGTGTATTCATGCAAAGTCAAGTCGCCTATTTGACTGATTATTTCGCTGACCTGCGGATAAACAAGCACTTCCTCTGCGATTGCGGCTATCAAAACACTGAAAAAAGTGGAAACAGCATATAAGAGGAACTTCCTTTTCTTGTACAGAATCGGAAAAAGTACAAAGTAATTTAGAAAACAAATCGAAACTACAAATATTGCCGTAATAGATTCTTTATACAAGGCTCCGTATGCGGCAGGCCTTAATAAGGAGTAATAATTGAATGCACACAACACAAGCACAGCAAAAAGCGTAAACAAAACGGCTTTGATTTTCTTATTCATTTGTTTTTCTTTTATTTACAATATCTGTTTGTTAACTAATCAAATGATGGAAAAACCTAAATTTGTATTTGCAAAGATACAATAAATTTCGCAAATACGAGGGTAATTCACCGCAAACATAGACTTTTTATTGTGTCATTTCAACCCGTTTATTGTGCCATTATTCGATTTTGTCAAATTTTCGTCACAAACTCGTCAAATTATTTAAATGATATAACAAATCGTTGGTTGAAGTTGTATTTTTGCAAGACTAACACTAAAATAAAAATCGTATGAAAAAAAAATTATTGTATTTATGTTGCGGAGTGATTGCGTTTTCAATGCTTCTTACGGTTCATTCTTGTCGAAAGGAAAATCGCGCTGTTTTGTCTGAAAACAGGATGGTTCCGTTAAAAGAGGAAGCAAAGACCGGCAACCAATATTGGATGATTTGCGCCATAGGGCATGATGGTTCAAAATGTCCTGGATGTGTAACAATAAACGGAAAAAGAGTGCATATTGACTGCCAAGGAGAAGGTCATGAGTGTCAAAAAGCAACCAGAATAATGTTACAGTGGAGTGTGGACAGTGTGTTAAGTGCTACGACATTGGACACGCTCGACCTGACAAATCTGGATATTTTCAACATGCCGGCCAGGTCATTGTCTTTAGAAATAGATGAAGGGGTTTATTCCTATTTAAACATCCCTTCGCAGCTGGTCTATCGTGACACCACCACCCTGCAGTTCACGTTCACGGGGCTGTCTTTTACAAGTAAGCCGTTATATTAATAATATTTCAAACATTAATTAAAAACAAAACAGTATGAGAAAGATTTTTCGTTTATCATTATTAGTAGTATTCATTATAATATTATTGATGGATAATGTTTCAGCGAATATTCGTATTGGGAATATTTTTGTGGATTGTTCAAAAGACACTATCATAGTAGGTGATAACATAACTGGATTCATACGCTATGAGGCCGATAACCATACTATTGTCTTACAAGATGCCATCATAATCATGCCCGACACGATGTCCGTAATCAGCGGGGGAATTTTGATTTATGATGAAGATACAGTCAACATTAAGTTAATTGGAGATAACACGATAACAGGTATTGTTCCCATAGAAATTTCACACTCTGTGTGTTGTATTTCAGGATCGGGGCGACTCGTGCTAAATGCACCTTATGATGATGCCTGGGGTGGAATATTCTTTTGGGCATTATATCCTTCGTATGAAAACAGAAATGGCTTGATTATCTCTGATGGATGTCGAGTGGAGATACACGCCCCTTATTCTACAGGTATCTATACCAGAAGAAATCCCAACAATCCCGAAGAGACAAGAGACAGATGCCATGTAAAAGTAATAGGTAGCACACTCGTTGTGGATGCGGAAAATGTATTCTGGCATGTTGCGGATTTGATAATGGAAAATAGCCACATAGTAAATCCGATAAATGGATACTTCAGTGCAGACAGTGGTATTATAGTGGACAATATGCAACAAAATTGCACTTATTTGGAAATCTGTCCGGGAACATCGAATATCCCAATGTATGACACAAGTCATTATAAAGTATTTGGATCAAGGAATGGAATTTGCTTGCAGGATATTTCCGAAAATGCCAATGTACGCATCTTCAGTATATCTGGTCAATTAATACAATCCATGAAAATCACTCAAAACAACACGTTCATTCCTGTCAGAAGTGGGGTTTACATTGTCTGCATAGGAAATGTCAAAAGAAAAGTAATTGTCATATAACATAAAAAGTAATAGTATGAAAAAATTCTTATTTATAATATTGAGTGTGGGATTTTTGCCATTGTTCTGTCACATATATGCTCAGAAACCACACTATTACTATTTCGACAAAGAAATAGAATTAACAGAAAATCCTATGATCCGATATATTGATTTGGTTGATGACGTGTCAAACGAGCTGGAGGTCGCTTTACGAGGAAAGTTACGCGAATATGCCACGGAAGCCCAATATGGGACTAACAAATATATATATACTATTACAAATCCTATGTTGACGGATTCTGTGTTGAAGATTACAGAAGAGTATCAAAACATCATATCGTTAAATTCTGTACAATATAAGCTGGACTCGCAGACAATCCTGGTGCCCCAACGGATGGTTTTTGTGAAGTTGAAAAGCGAAAATTTGTCTCTGGAAGAGATACTGAAGACACGAAATATCTCGTATTCAGGCATTGAAAAAGATGAGTATTCAACCAATTGTTACACTGTCTTGCTTAATTATGATGGTGCTTTAAGCGTATCAGCTCTTTTGTATAATACAGGATTGTTCGAATATGCAGAACCTGATTTTTATAGTTCTATGCAACTGCTAGGATATGAAGATAATCCACTATACAGTCAACAATGGAGTGTTCATAATGACAGTATGAATATTGGATTACTGTCAGCCTGGAGCAAAACGACAGGTCATGAGAGTATCAAAATTGCTCTTTTGGATGTTGGTGTAGAATACTATCATTCTGATTTGGCTCCTAATATGCTGCCTGGGTATTCAGCCACTATGGATTGTTATGGATATGATTGTAGCGGATACGACAATTTTATGGAGAGTCATGGAACTTTATGTGCAGGGATAATGATAGCAGCCAACAATAATGAAGGAATAGTGGGCGTATCATATTCGTCCAAGCTTATGTCTGTCAAATGTTCGGAAATACGTCCTACAGGTACGAAAGATCATTATCCAACCGGATGTGACCACATTTACGCACATCATTTGATGAAAGCATTAAATGCAGCTTGTTATACGCTCAAAGCAGATATCATCAACATTGCTTTAACAGACCGCCATCCATCAAGTGCAATTACAGATAAGATAACTGAGGTGTGTCAAAATGGACGTGACGGGAAGGGATTGGTTTTTGTTGCGAGTTCTGGAAACAATGAATACTACATGTCTTCGGATACGTCAATGTCTTGTTTCGCCATTCACCCTGACGTGATATCCGTTGGCTCAATCGCACCAACAGGATTACGTTCCGATAATGCGACAAACACTGGATGGTTTAGTTTCTCAAGCTGTTATGGGGAAGATTTGGATCTGGTTGCACCTGGAGAATTGATACCAACTACCGATATTTGTTCTGCCTATTCAACATTTGCCGGAACTTCTGCTGCATCATCACATGTGGCCGGAGTGGCCGCTCTGATATTGTCTGTTAACCCTTGTTTGACGGGAGAAGAAGTAAAACACATTATAGAATCAACATGCACAAAAATTCGTCAGGATGTTTATACATACGACAACAACCCCAATCATCCGAATGGAACGTGGAACATTGAGGTTGGTCATGGACTGTTGAACGCTGGAGCTGCGGTAGCTATGGCACAGCAGACGCATGAATACACTGTAATAAACGATTCTTTAATATCTTCAAACAATATTTGGACTGGCAACAAACAAATAATCAGCGATTTAATAATTGACTCATTGGCAACGCTTACCATCACAGATACCCTCTTTGTGGCAAATTCAGCCCGTATCGTTGTCCGTCCCGGGGGCAAGCTCGTGGTCGATGGCGGCACGCTGACCAGTGCCTGTGGCGATGTGATGTGGCAGGGCATTGAGGTGGTGGGCGACCGCACCAAACGTCAGATTCCGCAGTGGCAGGGAACAGTGGAGCTGAAGAACGGCGCGGTCATCGAGAATGCGCGCTGCGGCATACGCACGGGGCTTGGGGAAGACAATTGGCACACCACCGGAGGCATCATCAAGGCCGACAGCTCCTTCTTCATCAACAATCGTCGAGCCGTGGCTTTCCTCTCCTATACCAACCATTCTCCGGCAGGCACCATAACGGACAACCAAAGCAGCTTCAGCAGGTGTGTGTTCACCGTGGACAACAACAATTTGTTCTCCCAAAACAACGCCAGCTTCATCGACCATGTCACGATGTGGGAAGTGCGAGGGGTGAAGTTCCTGGGCTGCACATTCTCCAACCAAACGAGCGAACGCCACCAGCGTCGCCATGCCATCTATGCCGATGATGCAGGGTTCAAGATAGACACTTACTGCAAGAGTCCCACGAACATTTTTCCCGATTGCGAATGCCCGGAGGCTCTTTCGACATACAACACCTTCTCGGGGTTCAGCACGGCGGTGGAGGTACTCACCACGGGTGTGCAGCATGCCGTCCAAATCAACCACGCCCTTTTCAGCAACAACCATACAGGTGTGAAAATAGCTGGCAACCATTTTACTTCTGTGACGCGATGCGAGTTTGATCTTGATCAGGTGCCAATCCAGTCGCTAAGTAACAGAGGATTGGATTTGAGAACCAGCACAGGATATCTGGTGGAGGGCAACACCTTCAGCCGGAGCACTTACTCCGACCCGAGGGTGTTCTCCTCAACAGGCATCTATGTGGACAGTTCAGGCGTTGGCAACAACTCTCTGCACCTGAACACATTCGAGAATCTGGCCTACGGTATTTATGTGACAAGGAACAACGGGAATGATCAGTCAGGTCTGCAGGCCACCTGCAACGATTTCGACCACAACAAGTACGACATATACATGACTGGCGGATCCTCTATGCGGAGTATGCAGGGATGGAGCAACAGTGGTGCAGATAATAGTTTCGTCAATACGCAGACGAACAGTTTCTACAATCCAGGGCCGCAGTATATTTCGTATTTCTACAGCAGCGGAGGCAACCACGCTCCATACAACGTAACCCCGTCATACGTCGCATTGAACAGTTCCGCCACAGCCAACTCCTGTGCCTCCACGTTGTGTGATGGAGGATGGGTTCAGCCGAGATTGGCCGAGTTCCAATCTGACATGGATGCCTGCACGGGTTCAACCCAACCGTTGTCCGACATCTATTACACCGCCGTGCGCACTCTTATGACCGATACCATCCTGGATCTTAACGAATTGGAGCAGTGGCACGCTGCCGCGCAGCCCATCGGCGATCCGTATTCGCTGGCGGAGACGCGGTTCATGGAGGGTTATGTGGAAACGTTCACGGCAGACGTGGACGATGCGGAAATGGCCAACTATGCGGAATTCCATGCGCTGAAATTGGCGTTGCGGGGAGACAATAACGACAACGCGAACAACCAGGACAACAATAATTCGCAAAATTCGTTTAATTCGCCGTTTATCAATTGGTACGCATTGACCCCCGCGCAGATCGCGCAGTTGCAGACCATTGCAGAACGCAACACCGGCCGCGCCTCGGTGATGGCGAAAGGGGTGCTGTGTTTCTTCCATGGGATTTGTTACGAGGACGATTTGTTGGGGGACGACAACATGGACAACCAGAACAACAATATGGAGACCCGCAGTGCCAAGGTGCCGCAACAGGAAGGGGAAACGAATCTTACCGTCTATCCCAACCCCACCGACGACGTTCTGTTCATCGAATTGCGCGGCGGCGCGGGCATCGCGAACGTGGCGTTGTACGATTTGCAGGGACGGGCGGTAGAGACGCACCATGGCACGTCTCTACAGGGCGGAACGGCCACCATTAACGTGCGGAACGTGCCTGCGGGTGTCTATGTTTTGCGCGTGACGGACACGGACGGGAACGAATATCGTCGGAAAATTGTCAGGAAATAACGGATTGCGGGCGTTGTAGAGACGTTGCGCGCAACGTCTCTACAACGTCCGCAAATTCATTTCAACGGTGTTGTTTTTACCGAAAAACAGTCTCGCATAGCAACAATATAATTAAAAATCCACTGTTTATAAGTAATTTTTACCACAATAATTTGCAACTTTGAAAGTTGTATCTTTGTTCGTTTGTAAAATAGGTTATAATCAGTGAACTGTATGAAATATATCAAGACCAGCCTGTTGTTTATAATGACAGGGTTATTCGGCATATTGCCGGCCTTTGCACAGCGTACGGAGAATTTCAAATCCCCCCAATACGAGTACCAGACAGCGGTGGATTTGTTCAACAAAGAGAAGTATGGTTCGGCGCAACAATATTTTAAATATGTGTATGAGAGCACCGATGACAAGCAACACGACTTGAAGACGAACTCGCTCTTCTATCAGGGTGTGTGTGCGGCCAAGCTCGACAACCAGGATGCCGGCTACCTGCTGCAGTCTTTCATCGACCGTTATCCGGTACACACCTCAGTGCCTGAAGCGCACTATTATCTAGGCCGTTTCTATTTCGCCCGCAAGAATTACAAGAAAACGATTGAGCAGTTTGATGAAATCTACGAGTCGGAAATCCAGCCCGAAAATGTCCAGGAATACCATTTCAAGAAAGGGTATTCCTATTTCATGACGGAGGATTACGACAACGCCAAGATGATGTTCCGCAAGGCTCGTGAGGAAGAGGGTCCCTACAAGGACCGCAGCGTCTATTACCTTGCTTTTATGGCGTATCAGGCTGGACAGTACGATGCCGCCCTGGAAGATTTCCTCATCCTGAAGGACAATTCCGACCTCAGAAGCGAGGTTCCCTATTTCCTCACCCAGATCTATTTCAAGGAGGAACAGTACGAGAAGGTGCTGCAGGTAGCCCCGGAAACGGAAATTGTGAAAGACAAAAATCTGGCGCAGGTTGCCCGCTGCGTGGCTCTTTCCAACTATAAGTTGAACCAGTATGAGGAAGCAGCGGAATCTTTCGACAAAATAAAGGATAACAGTCTGATAACCTTTGACCGCAATGACTGGTTTGCGAAAGGTTTCACCGATTACCGGGTGCAAAAATACAGCGATGCCATCACCGCATTCTCCCGCGCCGCTAATGACAAGAACCCCGATGCGATGACCCAGCAGTGCTATTTTCTCATCGCAGACTGCTACATGAAGAATGCCCAGCGCACTCTCGCGGCGCAGAGTTTCAAGGAGGCTTCAAAGTACAATTTCGATCCCACTATCAAAGAGGAAGCCCTTTTCAATTATGCCAAGCTGCAGTGCGAAACCTCCACGAGCCCGTTCAACAATGGTATCGAAGCGTTGCAAGACTATCTGAACCAGTATCCTCATTCCCAACACAGCGAGGAGGCCTCTGACTATCTGTCGCGCATCTATCTCTCCACCAAGAATTACCAGGCGGCCATCAACTCTATTGAGAAGATGAAAAGCAAGAACCCGTCCATCTTGAAGGCCTATCAGCGTTGTACCTTCAACCGCGCTCTTGAACAGATTAATAATCAAAATTATAAGGAGGCTATTGCCTTGTTGAACAAAACGCTCTCCAGCCCATCGGACAAGCAGATCCATCAAGATGCGCTGTATTGGAAAGCTGAGGCACAGTACCGTAACGAACAGTACAAAGACGCCTACTATTCTTTCCAGACTTATCAGAATTCCGACAGGGCTTCCACCAATGATTATTATGTAAACTCTTATTATTCATTGGGTTATGCGGCATTGAAGTTGAAACGGTATAGGGATGCCGGCAATCACTTTAAGACCTATCTCAACAAGACAACAAAATCGGAGGATATTGATATCCAAGCGGATGCATCTGCACGTTTGGCTGACTGCTATTTCATGCAGCTTGACCTTCCGAATGCCATAAAATATTATGACCAGTGCGAGCGTCTGGGGCAGTCGAACGCCGACTATGCAGTCTATCAACTGGCCAAATGTTATGGTTACCAAAAGAACAACAATAAGAAGATCCAGACCCTGGAGCGATTGTTAAATTCTTATTCGCCATCAAGTTACAAAGATGATGCAGAATTTGACCTCGCGGTGACCTACCATACGCAGAATGACTTTTCGAGTGCCATCTCCGCCTACAAGAGTTTCATCAAGAACCATCCAAAGAGCCAGTACATCCGTCAGGCGCACACGCGTTTGGCACAGGCCTATTTGAACAGCGACAATCAACAGATGGCTATTTCCACGTATAAGTATGTGGTGGAAACCTATCCCGGGTCGCAGGAAGCCAAGGACGCACTTGCCAATTTGGAGACCATCTATACGGAGAACGGAAACACAAGCGAGTTTTTCGACTATGTGCGTTCCAAGAACATGAACATCTCCGCCGACCGTCAGGATTCCATCGCTTTCAAGGCGGCGGAGACGAAATATAACCGTGGTGACTGCGAGGCCTCTATAGCTGCTTGTCAGGATTATATCCGTCAGTTCCCGAACGGATCTTTCGTGGCCAAAGCTCACTTTTACAAAGGTGAATGTGAGTACGGAATGCGCCGCTATGACGATGCTTTGGCAGATTATGAGGTTATCATCAAGAAATACAAGACAGAATATAACGTGACCGCTTTGCACAAAGCAGCTTCAATATTATATAATGACAAGCAATACGCAAAGGCTCTGACCTATTTCAACAAATTAATGGAAAACACGACAGCTGAGGAAGAGGTTGTTTACGCAAATAACGGTGCTATGCGCTGTGCCTATTTCCTGAAAGATTACCGTTCCGCGCTCACAAGTGCCGAGAATATAATCCGCTCCAACCAGCCCGATCAGGACCTGTTGTCGGAAGCATTGCTGATTGCTGGTAATTCCGCCTTGGAACTCAAGGAGACAGAGACGGCCAAAAACTATTATGGCAGACTTGTGCCGAAAGGCAGCAATGATCTTTGCGCTGAGGCGGCCTACCATTTGGCCGAGATTGCACTTAACTTCGACAAAAACCTTGAAGAGTGCGAAACCCGGATAAAAGCAATCCTCGGCAGTGACTACTCCTCCGAGTATTGGTATGCCAAAACATTCATTCTTTACGGAGACCTCTACAAGGCCAAGGGCAACTATTTCCAGGCCCGCCACACTTACCAGAGCATCGTGGACAACTATAACGGCGAGGATTTGGTGAAAGTGGCGCGGGAGAAGATCGCGGAAGTGGACGCGCTGGACAATTAGCAGTTAGCAGTTAATAGTTAGCAGTTAGCAGTTAGTAATTGAAAATAGATACAGAAAGATGAAAAAGATAACGATATTGTTTTTTATGTTTTTATGTGCCGGTAGTTTGCGGGCGCAGGTGGTGGACTCTGCGCAGTTGCTGATCAAGTATGTGCCCAAACTGTCAAATTCCAATAAAATCAACCAGCAGGCTGTCTTGAAAGACACGGTGGTAAGCGAGCAGGTGGAATTCAACTACGTTATCGCTCCGAACAAGCCGGACCTTGATTTTGCGCCGGGTGACATGCAAGTGGGAAAACTCAACCCAGAAGTGAAAGAACGCTACTACCGAAACTATATCAAGCTCGGGTTCGGATACCCGATCACTCCGCTGGCGGAACTGTCGATGCACAACTGCCAAAATCCGAAATACTCATACGGCTTGAACTTCCATCATTTTTCCTCATGGGCGGAACCGATAGGGAAGGTGCAGAAAAAGTTCGCGTATGCACCTACAAGTGACACACGTGTGAATCTGTTTTTCAATCGGATTTTCAAGAACCACACGTTCTATTCCTCGGTTGGTTACAATCACGAGATGGCCAACCTCTATGGTTTTTCCAAAGATTGGGTGCGTGAAGAATTGTACCTGAACCCCGAACAATATTACAGCAAGGAATACCGTGACAGCATCCACAACAATTTCAACCATGTACGTGCCGAAATCGGATTTCGCTCTAATTATACTGCGGAAGAGAAACGTTTCAAGGAGAATGTGCGGGCAAATTACGATTTTATCCACACCTATTGGAAAAACATGGAACATGGTGTGGGATTGAAGGGAATGTTGGCATACGATGCCAAGTTCTTGAAAATATCCGGCTATCAACATTATCAGTTAGACATGAGTTTGAACTACTTCAATAATGTTTGGAATGACAGCGTGCCGATGGGTACTGACAGCAGTCTGTTACGGCGCCGCATCAACAACAGCTTCATGTTCGAATTAAAACCGACCATGAGTTTCAGCATTCGCGAATACCATCTGACATTAGGTGTCGGGGTGCCGATTCTCAACCAGTTCAACAAGACACAATGTCCAGTTTATCCGGTGGCTGAGGTTCAGATGGGTCTGATTCGCGGAATTTTGAACCTGTATGTAGGTGTGGATGGGCGAAGTTCGTACACTTCGTTGAAGGATTTGTTGTACGAAAACCCGTATGTGAAACCGGATATTGACACGTTACGCTTCACTAAATCACAAATTAGCATTTATGGTGGAGTCAAAGGAAAAATCACCGACAAGTTGAATTACCATGTGTCCGCCAGATACTCGTATTGTCGTGATCTTCCGTTTTTTATGTTAGATACGGCCAGTCTGCTCAAGAACCAGTTCGATGTAGTGTATGCCAAGAAGGGTACGGAATTGGATGTGAACGCTAATTTGAGTTGGGAGGCCATCAACCATCTTTACCTTTCCTTGAACGCGCGTTATCACGATTTCTTTTTCCTTGAGGATTACAACTGGTTTGAATCCGATGCTATCACAGGTGGCAAACCACTCTATGTCCCGCGTTGGGAAATAGGCTTTGAGGGCAAGTATATCCTAAAGAACCGTTTCATCTTCACCGCCAATGCGAAAGTGGGCTTCAACCGTTGGGCAGTGGTACCCAGATGTATGCCAGTGATAGATGATTTCGGTGACCCGGTGCAAGATTTGGACGGCAATTCAGTTTATCGGATGGAATACACATTGGAGAATGACATCCGTCACTTTGAGAATGGAGATACCAAAACGGTCAAGCCGGTGCTGAACTTCGGAATTGGCTTCGAATACTTGATTAACAAACAGTTCACGGCATTCGCCAATATCAACAATATCGGTTGCCAGTATGCCACGAACTACTACGGATTCAATAACTTCGGCATCAATGCCATTGTGGGTGTTACTTATTCTTTTGGTAATGAAGCAATTAAACCTTTGAAGAAAAAGTCTTCCTCCACTCCAAAAATCTGACGATGAAACGTAAGGCAATCATATTCACACTGTTGTTGGCAATCTTTCTCACAGGGTGCAACAACACCTACCATCCTACGATTCCACACAGGAAGGTGGATTTCACCATTTATCCCAACGACGTGATGTATTATCGGTTGAATACGTACGGCGGGTACGAGTACTTCACCGGCGGAGTGAGCGGGATTGTGGTTTATCGTTTGGACGAATGGACCTTTATGGCATACGATCGCTCCTGTTCGTATGATTGGGAGGATAATGCGTCTTGGATCTGGGTTCACCCGAATGGCATCATGTTGATAGATTCACTCTGTGGTTCCACGTATAATATCTTGGACGGGAACGTCATTACTGGACCCGCCATTTGGCCGCTATACCAATACAACACGCGATACGACGGTGTTCGTTTGCGCGTTTTCAATTAGCTTTTTGCTTTAAGTTTTTGTTTTTTGTATTTGCATATCCCGAAAACCCTTATTTCAGGTCGATTCTTGTTGTCAAGGCGTATAGGATAATGCTATTATTATTATATAATGTATATATAGTAATATTGTATCAGCTTTTTTTTTTATAAATAATCGTAAGACGAAATCCGTATTGAAAAATTTTATATTTTTGCAAGCTTATTATAGAGTGGATAATAGTTTTATGTTTAATATAAATTAATGGCTATGATTAAAAAATTACTCGCAACTTTAGGAGTAATCATCCTGTTCGTTAGTGCGGCATTCTCACAGAGCCAGATTAAAGGTAAAGTGACAGACCAAACGAAAGCGCCATTGGCTTATACCAGGGTGTTTCTGAAGGTCGGAGACCGTGTGGTGAACATGGCAACCGCCGATGACAAGGGTGATTACGCATTGTTCAACATTGAGGCCGGAACGTACGATTTGCAGGCTGATGCTGTGATGGTCAACAAGACCATGACAAAATCCAATGTTGTTGTACCGTCCAATCAAGTCGTCTTTATCGACTTTGAGATTGACCTCACCTCTGACATTGAGGAGGTCGTTATCACATGGGAACCTCCCGTGTTCTCACAGGATAACACGACATCCGCCAGCCGTATGTCCGGTGACAATATCCGTACTACGCCTGGTCGTTCGGTGACCAGCGCACTGGCAAACCTTGAAGGTGTCTCCTCCGTGGATGGTGCCATGACCAGTGTCCGTGGTAACCGTTCCGATGGTCAACAGACCATCGTCGATGGTATGCGTGTTCGTGGTAGCAGCGGTGTCTCCATGTCCTCCATTGAGGAAGTCCAGTTGATTCAGGGCGGTGTGCCGGCTGAATACGGTGACGGTACCTCTTTCACGGTGATTACCACCAAACAGGCCCCTAAGGATTTCCACGGCTCTCTTGAATTGCGTGGCTCCATTGACGGCTACAACAATTTCTTGGTGGCAGCGACCGTTACCGGTCCCCTGTTGAAGGGCAAGCACAGGAACGATCCTACACGTATCGGCTTCCTGTTCAGCGGTGAAATTTCCTATACCCATGACGGAGCTCCTGCCCGCGGCGGTACATGGGTGGCAAATGATGAAACTCTCGAAGCCCTCATTGCCAAACCGCTTCGCTATAGCACCTCTGAATATGGTGTCTATTATCAGGAAGGTTGCTATCTCACCAGCGAGTCTTTCCATAAAGAACGTGTCAGAAAAAACGCTGGTGGCTGGGATTACCTCGGACAACTGAAATTTGACTTCATCATGGGCAAACGCCACAATATGAAACTTTCTCTCAGTGGTTCTTACGAATATGACAAAGGGAAATCTTGGGGCTCAACATACGCGCTGTTTGACGGCGACAACAACCCGATCTCCACTTCTAACAACACACGTGTGAGCGCCCGTTTCAACCACCGTGTTGTCTCTGACACCACCGGTACAGCGGTCCTCAAAAACTTGATGTATGATATTAACGCTTCTTATACCCATATCGGAAGCACCTCTTATGCTGCCCATCATAAAGATCGTATCTTCGAATACGGCTATGTGGGACAATTCACAACTCACAAGGCGAGAGGTTATGAATATCATGATGAGTTGATTCTGGAAGATTCCATCAACGGTCCTATAGAATTACATGATGTTTACGAGTTTAACGGCTGGTATGATTCTGTGGTTACTTACCGCGTCAATCCAGACTACAACGTGAACCCGATTTTGTCCCAATACACATTGAATTTCCTTGAAGAATTCCCCATGGAGAGTATTAGAGAGTTCCTCGGTTCCACACCGTACGACTTGAATCTCTACCAGTCGCTTGGCGCTTTGAGAAACGGCGACAGCCCCGACTTGATTTACTCCATGTATTATTCTCCCGGTACAGTGTTGGGTGGCTACAGCAAATCTTCTATGGATCAGATTGGTTTGAAAGCCAGTATCTCCATGAACCTCAAGGATCACGAGTTGAAATTCGGTTATGATTTCGAAAAGCTGACTTATCGCGGATATGGTATTTCCCCTATTCCGTTGTGGACGCTGATGCGTAACGAGGCAAACTCCCACATCACGGAGTTGGATAAGGATAACCCCATTATTACTTACGGTGACGAAAACATTTATGTTGATTATAACCGTTATGTCAATCTTGATGCACAGACTGTGTTCGACAGAAATCTGCGTTCAAGTTTAGGTTTGAATCCTGATGGCGATGATTGGATTGATATTGACAATCTCGCGCCTAATACATTCAGCGTGGATATGTTTTCCGCAGAAGAGTTGCTGTTGGGAACATCTGCCGGTACAAACCCGTTGGTCAGTTACTATGGCTATGACTATACTGGCAAGAAGAACAACAAGAAAACCACTATCGATGACTTCTTCAATAATGTGGAGAATGGACAGAAGACATATAACATTGGAGCATACGAACCTATTTACATGGCATTTTACATCCAAGATAAGTTCGCCATCAACTCCCTCTTGTTCAACGTCGGTTTGCGTGTTGACCGTTTCGATGCCAACCAGTCCGTCTTGAAAGACCCCTACCTGTTCCGTGAGGCTTACACCGTTGGTGATTTGAGACAACTGAACAACAACCTGAAATTTGTGGGTAACGCCACGGATGAATGGGTGGTGTATTATTCAGGTAACGATGTGTATATGAGCGAAGCCGACATTAGCGGTAGCGAATTTAACACCCAATCCATCGTGGGTTATCGTTATAAAGATACGTGGTATGATGCAACCGGTCAAGAAGTGGTTGACCCCGAGGGTGCCCTTTCCTTGAATGTGAACGGCCCTATCCTCAAGAACGAAATTGACCAGGTCAACTCTATCACCAAGGTGGAGTCAGGTGCTTTCACTGACTACAAGGCTCAATGGTCTGTGATGCCTCGTATCTCTTTCTCCTTCCCGGTGAACGACAACTCATTGTTCTATGCGCACTACAACATCATCACCTCCCGTCCTACCAACCTTCAAATCTCCCCGGTTGACTACTTGTTTATCTCTAAACGTAACTCAGCCAATGACATTATCTATAACCCGAACATGAAACCGCAACAGAGTATCGACTATGAAATCGGTTTCCGTCAGAAGATTGGTGCGAAATCCGCTATCAGTATCAGCGCTTATTATTCTGAAAAACGTAATCAGATTCAGGCTTACCGCTTCTCTGGTGCATATCCGAACACGTATTATTCCTACCAGAACATCGACTTCGGTACCGTTCAAGGCTTCACCTTCTCTTACAGAATGAACAGAACCAAGAACATCACTCTTTCTGCCAACTATACGCTGCAGTTTGCAAAAGGTACCGGCTCCAGCAGCCAATCTCAGTTAGCCATCTTGCAAGCCGGCCAACCTAACCTGCGTACTTTGACCAATTTGAGCTTTGACCAGCGTCACAGAATCGGTGTCAACTTCGACTACCGTTTCGAGAGTGGTGTGAACTACGATGGCCCGACCAGCGACAAGACTGTCATTGTTGACGGTAAGGAAACTGTCAAGACCATCGAATGGTTAGCCAACACTGGATTCTCTTTGTTGTTCTCTGCTGCTTCCGGTACACCTTATACCCGTTCCAGCACGCCGTATTCCACCATCGTTGCCGGTACCAACTCTACACTTTCCGGTACCATCAACGGTTCCAACATGCCTTGGCAGTACCAATGTGACTTGCGTATTGACAAGACCTTCATGTTCAATTTCAACAAGAACAAAAAGGATGAGAACGGCAAGGCAAAGGCTGCCAAACTCGGTTACATTACTGTCTATGTTGATATTGAGAACCTGTTCAACTTCAAAAACATCATTTCCGTCTATGATTACACCGGCAACGCCGATGACGATGGTTATCTGTCAGCAGCTGCTTATCAACAGCAAATTAACTCTCAGGTCTATGTGCCTTCTTACATTGATTACTACTTGATGAGAGTGCAGAACCCGTATAACTATAGTCGTCCGATCCGTGCAAGCTTAGGTATTCAATTCGGCTTTTAATCAATAGAAAAAAATAATAGGATATATGAAAAATATTAGACAAATTTTCTGCTTGACACTTCTTATGGTGCTTGTGATGTCTGGCACATTGCGAGCCGAAAAAGTTAAAGGAGTGGTTAGAAGTTCTTCCTCACCGAAAGCGGAATCGGCCACCTGCCTTCCGGCAAGCAGCTCCAATGAGTTGACGGTGAACAATGTACGTGCCTATATCGAAACCGGTGGTACAATGTGGTTCAAGGAAGTTGCCGAATATGAGGTACCTCGTGGATCGGGCAAAACCTCCATGTTCTGCGCCGCGTTGTGGATCGGCGGACTTGACTCCAACGGCCAGTTGAAACTGGCGGCAGTTCGTTTCAGACAGGTCGGTGAAGACTATTGGACTGGCCCGTTGAAACTTGTGGGTGCAGGTACGACCAAAGATATGTGTATCAAGTTCGACAAGCATTTCAAAATCACTCGCGCCGAGGTTGATGAACACATTAACAGTTATAATACATCGGGTTATGTGATGCCCGCCAGTATCGCTAACTGGCCCGCCCATGGCGATGCATTGTACTCCTACTATCTGGCTCCTTTTAAGGATGTGAACGACAATGGCGTCTATGATCCCGAAAACGGCGATTACCCGTATTATGACGTTGACAATGACCTCTGTCCATGGACGGAAGATAACATCGCCCGCGCTGCAGAGCATGCACTTCCCAGAACCCCCGAAGACGTTTATTATTATGGAGATGACTGGCATAACTCCAATGGTATGATTTATGCCGACCATGTGTTGAAAGGCGATGAGACTTTGTTCTGGATTTTCAATGATAACGGTGGCCCGCACACTGAATCTCAAGGTGCTAACATCGGCCTCGAAATTCGCGGACAGTGCTTCGGATTCGCTACCAATGATGAACTCAACAACATGACGTTCTATTCTTACGAAATTATCAACCGTTCTACCTATACCCTGACGGAAACTTACTTCTCACAGTGGGTTGACCCGGATTTGGGATATGCAAACGATGACTATGTCGGCTGCGATGTAGGACGCGGATTGGGTTATTGTTATAACGGTTCTAATGTCGATGGTTCCGGTCAGAGCTGGGCATACGGCGACCAACCGCCTGCTGTTGGTGTTGACTTCTTCCAAGGACCTTACATGGATCCTGATGGACGTGATAACCCGAAATTCTTCCCTGACAGTGCCTCTGAGATTGGCTATTGCGACAAATTCCTCAATAGCAATTTTGTGTTAGACCAAATGGCAATCAATGGTGTGAATTTTGGTGATAGCATTGAAGATAACGAACGTTTTGGTATGAGACGTTTCGTGTATCACAACAACAACAACAGTGTCACAGGTGACCCGGATGTTGCCAGCGAATACTACAATATGCTGCGTGGTATTTGGAAAGATAATTCCAAGATGCGCTATGGCGGTAATGCCCACAGCTCCAACGGTGGTAATGGCCCTGAGTGCGACTTCATGTTCCCTGCCTTAACTGATGTTTGTAACTGGGGTACAAAAGGCATTGATCCTATTCCTTCTCAGTATGGTGCCGATGGATGGACAGAGGCTAATGTGGGCAATGCTCCCTACGACCGCCGTTTCATGCAGTCTGCCGGTCCTTTCACTTTGAAACCCGGTTCTGTCAACTATATTACCGTTGGTATTCCGTGGGCTCGCGCTGCACAAGGTGGTGCCCAGGCTTCAGTGGATTTGTTGAAACGCGCTGATGACAAGTGCCAATCCCTCTTTGAGAACTGTTTCAAAACCCTTGATGGTCCTGATGCTCCCGACGTCACTATCCGTGAGCTTGAGAATGAACTTATTCTCTATATCTCCAATAACAATCCTCGTGCAAATAACTATCATGAGTCTTATATCGAACTTGACCCGCAGATTCCGAAAACGTTGGCAACGGTTAACTATGTCAACCAATATGACACCACCTTTGCCTACACGGCTACGGGTGAGCCGGACACTATTGTCCATGTCTCTACAATTCCTGTTGAAACCCTTGACACGTTAACGCATGAACAACGTTCATACGTGTTCGAAGGTTATCAGATTTACCAATTGAAGAATTCTTCAGTCAGTGTCACTGATCTCGATGATGCAAACAAAGCATTGCTCGTGGCACAGTGCGACATTCAAAATGGCGTTGGCCAGTTGGTCAACTGGGTTTACAACGATGCAATCGGAACATCTGTTGCCACCGAAATGGTGAATGGTACAGATCAGGGAATTTTCCACTCATTAAGAATCACGGAAGACAAGTTCGCTACTGGTACAAACAAGAATCTTGTTAACCACAAAGAGTATTATTTCCTCGTGTTGGCATACGGTTACAATGAGTATAAGAAATTTGCTCTGGATGCCGATTATCTCGATGGTCAGTCAACCACTTATTTGGCAGGTCGTAGAAACATTAAGGTCACGGTAGGTGTCCCGCACAAGCCTGTTGAGAACATCTTGAACTCCAAATATGGTGACGTGCCTATGATTACCCGTATAGAGGGTCAAGGTAATGGCGGGTTCTTCCTTGACATGACCGATGAATCCCGCGAGCAAATCTTGGCTAATAACGTCTATAACAATGTTCAGTACAAGAACAACTACGGTCCGTTGAGCATTCAGGTGGTGGATCCGCTGAAGGTTAAACCGTATGACTACATTGTTAAATTCTTACCGAACAGCATCAGTGAGGATGTCAATGACAGTACCATGTGGCAGCTGATTATTTCAGATGATGTTTCTGACCGCGAACTCATTGACAACGGCATTTTCGATGTTGTGGACGGTGATACTGTGGCGGCTCGTGTTACTACAGCTGCTATGCCTATTAGTATGACGAACGAGCAGCTTTTCCTTGAAATGGGTATCTCAATTTCCATCAAAAATGCCAATTTCAAGATTTATCAGCAAAGCCTTAAAGATTATGTTTTGGAGCACGGCGGGTACACTTATTCCAACCTGACGCGTTATGCGCAACCTGATGCAGTTGGTTCTGATATTTCCTATGACGGCGAAATCCCGTGGCTTAGCGGTGTTATGGACCAAGAAGGTGACTATCCCGCTAACTGGATTCATGCCGGTCAACAGACGGCATCCAACAAATGGGAGTGTAATTCTGTTCAGCCAGATCAGGCCGAATGTGACTATATGAAATGGCGTGCTGAGGACTTCTTTAATTTGTTCGATTTCGTGGATGCCAATGAAACGACAGAAAAAGTTCGTGGATTCATGGATCCCAACCAACAGTTTGAGAGCTTTGTGAATGGTTTGTGGGCACCATACGTGATGTCTTCACCGTATGACGGAGGTCCTAAAGCCAGATTCTTGGTTCAGGATATTGTTGAAGATGTCGCCGCTCCTTCTCCATCCGAGTTTGATTTCACCACTCTTGCTGCCATTCCTAATCTTGCTTCCTACAACCAAACTCTTACAAACCTCTATTCCGTGGATATTGTCCTTACACCTGACAAAAACCTTTGGACACGTGCGGTTGTCTTGGAGTCCGGCTCTGCAGGTTTGAATGACAACTACCTGATTACTCAGAATTTTAACGGTCAGACCTATCAGAACGTACGTATGGAACCGAAAAAATGTCCTTCTGTTGACAAAGATGGAAATCCGGACAATAGCGGTACCACCGGTATGGGTTGGTTCCCTGGTTATGCTATCAATGTTGAAACCGGCGAGCGCCTGAACATTATGTTCGCTGAAAACTCTGCCGATGAAATAAACAATGGTAACGACATGCTGTTTAATCCCACAAGTGTGTATTCTTACTTGCGAGATCCAGCTGCTGACACGCTTATCTTAGATGAAGAAGGCAAACCGGTAGCTCTCTCTGAAGCACAATACAATTATTATAGAGACCAGTATGGTGCGCAACCAGGCGGTTCATTAAGCTTCGGTGAACCTTTGAATGGCGGTCGTCACTATGTCTATGTCGTGGGAAGTTCCGGAAACACTGCCAACACGTATTATCGTTTCAATAGAGAAAGAAACTTTAACGATGGTGACCAAACTGTTAATGCAGCAGGTACCACGCATGGTGGCACTTTCACAGGATCTGATGGAAAGACATATCCGTACTACGATTGTGGTGTTTACGATGAAGGTAATTGGTTGAGAGAGAAATTCAATACATTTGCTTCAGAAACAAACTATGGAACAAACGCTCGTAAGGCGAAGAAAATGCAGGTCTTCAACAATGTGATGTGGACCAGCATTCCGATGCCCAACCAGATGTATTCTGACCAATGGCTGTCATCCACTGCCACTGTTAAATTGCGTGTATCTCGTCCTTATATGAGATATTCTTCCCGTTGGTATGATGATCCGTCTCAATCACCCAATGCTGGTATGAACAACGGTTATCCTATGTACCAGTTCACCACGAAGAATATTGCACCTTCCAAAGTTGAACAGGTGGTGGATGTTGAACAATTATTGCAGGATATCAATATTGTTCCGAATCCGTATTATGGTTATTCAAACTATGAACATTCTGCACTTGAGAATTATGTTCGTATCGTGAACCTTCCTGCTAAGTGTACAATTTCCATCTATACGGTCAACGGCACCTTGATAAGAACACTTACACACGGATCCGATGCCGACTCCTACGTGCAATGGGATTTGAAGAACCATGCCAACATTCCTATCGCCAGCGGTGTTTATATCATTCATGTGCAAGCTCCCGGCATTGGTGAGCGTACGTTGAAATTCTTCTGTAACATGCGTCCTACTGACTTGAATGGTTTCTAAAATTATTAATCTTAAAAAACAGAGAATATGAAAAATCTATATAAATCATTAATAATTTGCACAATTATCGCTCTCTTGTCCGCAAGTACCTCTATGGTGTTTGCAGGAAACAGAGACCGTTCCGGTCAGGCGGGTGCATCTCACCTGCTTATTGATCCGTGGGCTCGTACAAGCGGCATGGCGGGTGCAGGCGTTGCTGAAATCCGCGGTTTGGAATCCGTTTTCTCCAATGTGGCTGGTCTCACTGCTGTCCGCAAAACAGAAATTGCTTTCAACAGAACGCAATATCTTGTCGGTTCGGGTGCAGGCATCGGCATCAACTCAATCGCCATCGCCCAAAAATTAGGCAAGAAAAAAGATTTCGGTGTCATTTCCGTCTCTTTCTTCTCACAAGGCTTTGGTGATATCCAAATCACTACAACGGAACAGCCAGAAGGTGGCCTTGGAACATTCAGTCCTTCGTTGACATACATTGGACTGCATTACGCCAAGTCTTTCAACAACTTCATCAAAGGTGGTATCTCCCTCAAGGTGATTAATGAGCGAATTTCAGACTCTAAAGCCACGGGTTTTGCTATTGATGCAGGTGTTCAGTATGTGACTGGTAAATATGAGAATTTTAAGATCGGTGTCACGTTGAAGAATATCGGCCTTCCCATGCATTACAAAGGAGACGGACTTTCTGTTCGTTCTCGCATTCCGAGTCAGGAGTTCGAGCAGACTTTGGAGATGCGTTCCGCAGAATTCGAAATGCCTTCTCTCTTGTCCATTGGTGTTTCCTACGACCTCCTGTTCTTTGGCGGCGAATATGCCGATATGACGAAGGAACAGTTGGCTGAAGAGGGCTTGACCCGTGACGATGCAGACCACAGACTTACGTTTGCCGGTACTTTCACTGCCAACTCTTACACGAGGGATGTTTTCTCCCTTGGCCTTGAGTACGGTTTCAGAAATATTTTCATGATTCGTGCTGGTTACGGTCTTGAGAATATCGGTAGAGGTGCCAAGTCTAATATGGATGAGACAGCTGCCATCCTTTTGAACAGCGACTCCTTCTTTACCGGTCCTGCTGTTGGTGCCACTGCTGTCATTCCACTTACTAAAGAGCGCGTGAAACATGCTGTCGGTTCCAGAATCTATATTGATTATGCCTATAGATTCACCAACAAGTGGAGAGGCAACCATTATGTCGGAATTAAAATCGCCTTGTAGCGATTAGGATAACAATTTTATATTTTTGTTTCAAAATAGAAGAGACTGTTCAGGTCTCTTCTATTTTGTGTAATTAAATAAAACTAATATGGAAGATGTTAAATATTACACGCAGGAAGGCTTGGATGCGCTTAAGCGTGAGTTGAATCAATTAGAAGCGGTGGAGAGACCTAAGATTTCTCAGGCTATTGCCGAAGCGCGCGACAAGGGCGACCTTTCTGAAAATGCCGAGTATGATGCGGCTAAGGAAGCTCAGGGCATGCTTGAACTTAAAATCGCTAATCTTAAAAATCTGATTTCTAAAGCACGTGTCTTGGACGAGTCTAAGATTGATGTCTCCAAAGTGTTGATATATTCTATCGTAAAGATTAAGAATTTGAAGAACAACATGGTGATGACCTATACTATCGTGCCTGAATCAGAAGCGGATTTGAAAGGTGGAAAGATTTCGGTCTCAAGCCCAATCGCCAAAGCTCTTATCGGCAATTCCAAAGGCGATGTGGTCAGTGTGCAGGCTCCTGCCGGCGTTATGGATTTTGAAATTTTAGATGTTTCCCGTTAATTAAAACAATATGGAAGAGACAATTTTCACTAAGATCGTGAAGGGGGAGATCCCTTGCTATAAAATTGCTGAAGACGACCGTTTCTTTGCCTTCCTTGACATTTCACCTTTGGCAAAGGGTCATACTTTGGTTATCACCAAGTTGCAAAACGATTACATTTTCGATTTGGATGACAAGATGTTGGGCGATATGATGGTTTTTGCCAAAAAAATCGCGAAAGGCATTGAAAAGGCTATACCTTGCAAACGCATCGGCGTGGCTGTCATTGGCATTGATGTTCCGCATAACCATATCCATCTCGTTCCCATCAATGGGGTAGGGGATTTGGATTTCAAAGCTCCTCGGGTACAACTCTCAAAAGAAGAGTTCGGGGAAATTGCTGCTAAAATCAAAGCCGCCATTCAATAAAATTGTAGAACAACAAGGTGGCATAATAACGATGCCACCTTTTTTTTCTCTTGTATTATGAAGATTATCGGAATAACAGGTACTTTGGGTGCTGGAAAAGGTACTATCGTGGATTATCTCATCCAACATTATGGATTTAAACATTACTCCGTCCGTGGATACCTTATTGAGGAGGCAAAACGGCGTGGAATGGAATTGAATCGTGACACTTATGTTGTGGTTGCCAATGACCTGCGTGCCAAGCATGGTCCCTCGTACATCACAGACCAACTCTATTTGCAAGCTGCTAAGAACGGTGACAATGCCGTCATTGAAAGTGTCAGGACCCCGGGAGAAGTGGAGTCGTTGCGCAAACACGATCATTTCCTGTTGTTCGGCGTGGATGCCGATCCCGAAATCCGTTATGAGCGTGTGGTCAACCGCGCTTCCGAAACCGACCAAATCAGTTTCGATACGTTTATTGAAAACGAACAGCGAGAGATGTCCTCCACTGATCCGAATCACCAGAATATAGGCAAATGCATGCAAATGGCCGATTATGTCTTTATGAACAACGGTAATTTTCAGGATTTGTACAGACAAGTGGAACAGGTGTTGGGAAGTTCGGAGGATGATAATGAGTAAAACAGGCGGCCGGATTTTTGTGAGTAATTGCCAATTTTTAAGGTGGGACTAAAATGATAATGTATTTTATAGGTGGGACTTACCGGTCGCCTGTTTGTTATCATTTTTCAGCGAGCAAAGATATAAAAAATTTCTTTCAAAATTTAATTTATAAAAATATTTTTTATAAATTTTTATTTACAATTAATAGCTAAAATAAAACACATTAACCTAATTGAAAAACCATGACGAAAGAAGAGAAAATTTTATCGGAACTCAATGAGAAACAGCGGGTTGCAGTTTCTCAAACGGAAGGGCCCGTGATGGTGCTGGCGGGTGCCGGTTCCGGAAAAACACGAGTTTTGACCTATCGGATAGCTTACATGTTGGCTGTGAACAACATCAGTCCGTTTCGGATTTTGGCGCTGACGTTCACCAACAAAGCTGCTGCGGAGATGCGTGAACGTATCATCCAGCTTGTGGGCGGCGAGACGGCAAAGGCAGTGACCATGGGAACCTTCCACTCCGTGTTTTACAAGATTCTGCGTATAGAGGCCGAAAAAATCGGTTACGGCCCGAATATCACCATATACGATACTGATGATGCCAAATCTTTGATTAAGAGTATCGTCAAGGAAATGGGATTGGATCCCAAGCAATATACGCCCGGCTTTATTCTGAACCGAATTTCCATGGCCAAATCGAGTCTGCTCTCGGCTCAGGAGTATGCGGACAACCCGGAAATCGCTGCCGCCGACCGTATGTCCAACAAGCCGATGATTGCGCAGATTTTCTTCAAATACAATGATAGGCTTCACAAAGCCAATGCCATGGATTTTGATGATCTGCTCTATTACATGAACGTCCTCCTGCGTGATTCGCCCGAAGCACTTTTCAAGTACCAAAATCGTTTCCAATATATTCTGGTGGATGAGTATCAGGACACGAATTATGCTCAGTATTTGATTATCAAACGATTGGCGGCGTTGAACCAGAATATTTGCGTGGTGGGTGACGATTCGCAAAGTATCTATGGCTTCCGGGGTGCGGATATTCAGAATATCTTGAACTTCAAAAGAGATTATCCGAACACGCGGATTTTCAAGTTGGAGCAGAACTACCGTTCCACGCAGAACATCGTGAATGCGGCCAATGAGGTAATTCGCCACAACAAAGACAGGATGCCCAAGAAAGTGTGGACGGATAACGTTGAAGGGCCGAAAATAGAGTTGATACGGGCTTCTTCTGATATGGAGGAGGCGAACGAGATTGCCAACAAGATTTTCGAGTGTCAGATGAACGAACATGTTGAAAACCGGCAATTTGCCATCCTTTACCGGACCAATACACAGTCGCGCGCGTTGGAGGAGGCTATGGTAAAGCGGCATATTCCGTACAAGATATTGGGTAGCATATCTTTCTATAACCGCAAGGAAATTAAGACAGTGCTGGCCTATTTCCGCTTGGTGATCAACCATTACGACGAGGAGTCGCTCCGTCGGGTGATTAACTACCCAATGCGCGGCATCGGGGACACCACGCTGGCTCGTTTGGCCACTGCCGCACAAGCTGCCGGGGTGCCGTTATGGGATGTGGTAGAACGTCCAGAAAACTATGCCACGGAATTAAACGGCAGCGTGACGGCTCGTTTGCATGATTTTGCCGACCTTATCAAAGGCTTCTCCGCGCAGCTGACGACAAAGGACGCTTACGAGTTGGGAATGCAGATTCTGGTCAAATCCGGAGTCGCCAAAGCCTTGAACGAGAATGTTGAGGAGAAAGAGCGTGTGGATCATGTGACGGAGCTATTCAATGCCATCCAAAGCTTTGTGGACCGCGAACCCGAGAATATCCTCAATGAAGACACTGGCGAAATGTTAGAAACCTATTTTCCCTCGTTGGACCAGTATATGCAGTCTGTGTCGCTGTTGGATGACCGTGATTTGAACAAGGAGGATGAGGAGAAACAGAGCAACGTGGTGCGGCTGATGACCATACATTCCGCCAAAGGATTGGAATTTGACTATGTGTTTGTGTCGGGGATGGAGGAGAATTTGTTCCCGTCGTCCATGAGTTTGGATTCCCGCGCTGCTTTGGAGGAAGAGCGTCGTCTGTTCTATGTCGCGCTGACCCGTGCCCGCAAACAGGTTTTCCTCTCCATGGCACTCTCGCGGTTCCAGTATGGCCAGCGTCGGCCGTGTGAATGCAGCCGTTTTTTGGACGAAATTCCTGACCGTTACATGAAAGTGATTCAGAAGGCGTCGGAGGGCAGTGGTATGTTCGGAAAGTCTTATTCCGAGCCGGAAACTGGAAGATTCCGCTTTAAGTCCGAGTCTCGTCCGTCATCTTCTGGCTATACGCGAGAGGTGCGGAAACAGCCGGTTGTCGCAAAGCCCGTGGTGAAAACCAAACAGGATGTGCAGCTTGACCAGATCGGGGAGTTAGCGGCACCGGAGTCCGTACAGCCCGGTGTGCGAGTCTATCACACGAAATTCGGTTTCGGTCGGGTGGATTCTGTTTCCGGCAACGGCCCCGATGCCCGTGCTGTGGTTATCTTCGATACTGTAGGCAGCAAAACCTTAGTCCTTAAATTCGCTAAATTATTGATCCCAAAATAAGAAAGTATGCAATTCAGAACCATCATACCAGCCCCGCAATATCCTTTTGAAATCACACCGAACGACACGGTGATGCTTGTGGGTTCCTGTTTCTCCGACAATATGGGGCACTACTTTGATGTGCATCGTTTTGATGTTTGCTCCAATCCGTTCGGGGTGCTTTTCAATCCGATTTCCATAGACAGGGCATTGCGTTTTATGCTTCAGCCCGACCTTTTTGACAAGAACCGCTATTTTTACAAGTATCGTGATTTATGGGTGAGCTTTGCCCATCATGGTCGTTTTTCAAAGGAGAATTACGAGGATTTTGAGGCTGAAATTGACCGTAGTTTGCAGGAATGTTCCGATTTTCTGCATAAAACCCGCTATTTGTTTGTCACTTTCGGAACGGCGTTTTGTTATAAGTTTATTCCCCGGGATTTGATTGTCTCCAATTGCCATAAGATTCCGAACCATCAGTTTGAGCGGATTCGTTTGGATCAGAAAAAGATTGTGTCTCAATGGAATAGCACGCTTAAGTTGCTTAAAGATGCGGTTCCGGATTTGAAGGTGATTTTCACGGTGAGTCCGGTTCGTCATCTTGGCGACGGGGCGCACGAAAACGCTTTGAGCAAGTCCGAGCTTCTTTTGTCGGTAGATAAGTTGGTGGACAATGAAACCACATTTTATTTCCCCGCTTACGAGTATTTGATGGACGATTTGCGGGACTATCGTTTTTACGCAAAGGATCTGTGCCATCCTAACGATATGGCGGTCAGTTACTTGGAGGAGAAATTGGCGGAGGCCTTTTTCTCTCAGGAAACGCGGGAGCAAATGGTGGAAATTGAAAAGGAGAACCGTTTCCTAAATCACCGCCGGTTCAGGTAGAAGAAACTACCGGTTGATTACTTCATTGATTGTCAGTGGGAAATATTGATGTTCTAGCTGGTGGATTTTGGTTTCGATGGTTTCTAACGTGTCGTCATCCTCCGCATGGAAGGCGAACTGGTTGATGATTTTGCCAGTATCCACGCCTTCATCGACAAAATGGATGGTGATGCCGAACACTTTCACGCCGTAGTTGTAGGCGTCGGCGATGCCGTGTGCGCCCGGGAACGAGGGCAGCAGGGCAGGGTGCAGGTTAATGATGCGCATTGGGAAAGCTTCCAACAGCGTGGGTCCGATGATGCGCATATAGCCGGCCAGCACGATGTATTCGACTTGTCGTTTTTGAAGTTCGGTTAGAACGGCCTGTTCGTAGGCGGCCTTTCCGGCGTAGTCCTTTGCACAAAAAGTGAACGCGTCAATGCCGGCGGCATTGGCGCGTTCCACTGCTTTGCTTGAAGGATTGTCGGATACCAATAATGCGATGTCGGCGTTGAGCGTTTGCTGTTTCACGGCTTCGATAATGGCCTGGAAATTGGAGCCGAAACCGCTGGCGAATACGGCAATCTTCTTCATAGCGAATTAGTTACCTTTCGGACATTTGCCGCCTTCCTTGGGGCAGCCTTTGCCTTCACCTTTGCAACCATGGCCTTCGCCTTTACATCCGGGTTTGTCACCGCCCTTGCAGCAAGCTTTGCCTTCACCCTTGCAACCGCCGCAGCAGCTCATTTCGTCGAAAGCGGCTTTTCTGTCATCGAGGGAGAGTTTGTCCCAGTTGAGCATGGCAGCCTCGAATTTGGCTTTCTTCTCTTCCTGGGCTTTCTTCATAGCTTGCATCTCATCGTATTTGGCCTTGCGCATGTCAAGCAGTTCCGCTTTGCGCTCATCGGTGAGATTTTCCCAGTTCTGCCAATCCTCGGCAGCCTTCTTGCAGGCTTCCATTTCGGCTTTCTGTTCTTCGGTCATCTCCTTGCAGCAAGGTTGATCTTCGGCTTGCACTTCGGTGCATTCAGCTTTCTGCTCAGCAGGTTTGTTGTTGGTGCAGGCGGTGAAAGTCAGACAGCATGCAGCTGCCATCAAGATAAAAAGTTTCTTCATTTTTTTGCTTTTTAATTTGTTTCTAACTTTAATGAATTACAGGCGCAAAAATAGTCTTTTTTCAATCCCCGAACTGTTTAAAATTCTTAAATTTGCATGGAACGAATAGAGACGCAAAATTTTGCGTCTCCACTTCTTACGTCTCTTTTTTGCGTCACTATTTCACAGGATACGGTATCACAATGTCGTCGCAGTACTCGCAGCGGTAGGAGCGTTTCTCCTTATCGACGAGGTGGAAGACGTGCGGGAAATAGTGTTCCACGGAGGTGACGCAGCGCGGGTTCTTGCAGCGTATGATGTTCTCCACGCGGTCAGGCACTTCTAACTTCACCTTCTTGATGGTTTTCCCGTCCTCGATGATGTTTACTGTGGCGTTCGGGTCGATAAGCCCCAAAAAGTCGTAGTTGATATCGATGACATTGTTGATTTTGATAATGTCTTTTTTGCCCATCTTTTGGCTGTAAGCGTTGCAGATGAGCGCGACATTATAATCGGCCGCGTCAAGGTTCAGATAATTGAACACTTGGATGCCATATCCGGCGGTAATGTGGTCGATGACAATACCTTTTTCTATACTGGTGATTTCTAACATGATGCTTCTTATTTATGATGATGTTTTCTTACTGTTTTGACTTGAGACTTGGGACTTGAGACTTGGGACTTTAGATTTGAGAGTTTTTATCATAAATCATAAGTCTTAAGTCCTCAGTCCTCAGTCTTACGTCTAATATATCCCTAAAAGTTTCAAAATTAACGCCATACGTACATACATGCCGTTCTTGGCCTGCTGGAAGTATTGCGCTCTTGGGTCGTCATCGACTTCGGTGCTGATTTCGTTGACGCGGGGCAGCGGGTGCAGGATGTAGGTGTCGGGGCGGGCGTAGGACATTTTCTCCTTGTCAAGGATGAAACGGTCTTTCAAGCGGATATAGTCCTCTTCGTTGAAGAAGCGTTCACGCTGTACACGGGTCATGTAGAGGAAGTCGAGCTGTCCCATATAAGGTTCCATCTGATCGACCTCTTGGAATGGGATGCCTTTCTTGCGGACGACCTCTTCGCGGATATATTCCGGAACTCTCAGCTCCTCAGGGGAGATGAAGATGAAGCGGACACCCTCGTAGTTGCTGAGGAATTTGACGAGGGAGTGGACCGTGCGGCCGAATTTAAGGTCACCGCAGAAGCCGTAAGTTTTGTTCTCCACGTTGCCGCGCAGACGCTCGATGGTGAGGATGTCGGTGAGGGTTTGCGTGGGGTGCTGGTGGCCGCCGTCGCCGGCGTTGATGAGCGGCATGTGGATGTAGTGGCTGGCCAGACGCGGGGCACCCTCCTTGGGATGGCGCATGGCCGCGATGTCGGCGTAGCACTCCACAGTGCGCAGCGTGTCGGCAATGCTTTCACCCTTCGCTGTGGAAGAGGAAGCGGCCTCGGAGAATCCGATCACTTGGCCGCCCAAGCGCAGCATGGCCGTCTCGAAACTGAGGCGCGTGCGCGTGCTCGGCTCATAAAAAAGAGTTGCCAGGATCTTGCCTTCGCAACTCTTGCTGTACTTCGCCGGATCGGCGATAATCTGGTGACCCAAATCAAAAATTTCGCGGAACTCCTCCCGCGTGAAATCGGACGGGTCGATCAAACTTCTGTTTTTTAACATAATAAACCTCCTATATTTTTAATTATAAACAACTTCCATATTTCATTGAGGCTTTTTCCACCCCTTAATTTATCAAAACTAAAACCAATGCAAAAATAGTATTTTTTTAGGATTAGAATAGTCTCGTGAAAAAAATATGATAATTCTAAGTCATGTTATAGTCATAGTCATAGTCATAGTCATAGTTAATAGCAACAGGCATTGAAAAACCAAAAGCTAATAGCTAAAAAAATCGTATCTTCGCGGCCAAAATAAATAGGTATGAAAGACATTTCCTCAGAAAGCATCCAAAAGGCCGTCAATATTTTGACCAAACATACGGACAGTAAGCTGCTTACGCATCTTAATGCCTGCGCTCACTGCGGGTTGTGCGAGACCAGCTGCCTCTTTTTCAAGACATTCAAGGAGGCGAAATACATTCCCGGCAAGAAGGTCGATATGGTGTCGTCTATTTATCGTCGCTATTGTACTTTCTTGGGCAAGACTGCGCCTAAATTGGCGAATGCCAAGGAGTTAACAGGGGATTACATCGCTGAGATGGTGGATTCGCTGTACGGTGCGTGTACGATGTGCGGGCGTTGCGTGAAGCACTGTTCCATCGGGGTTGACATCCCGTTTGTGGTGCGTACGGGTCGCCGGATGTTGGCCACCATGGGATGTGTGCCTGAAACGCTGCAGGCCACGGTTGATGCGGCGTTGAAGACCAAAAACAACATGGCCATCCCGAAAGAGGATTTTGTGGACACCATCGACTGGATGCAAGAGGAATTGCAGGACGAATTGGAGACCGAGGAGACGCTGATCCCGCTGAACAAGGAGAATGCGGAGATTCTCTACACGCTGAATCCACGCGAACCGAAATTCTTCCCGCTTTCCATCGCGGCAGCTGCTAAAATTTTCCATGTTGCCGGTGCCGACTGGACACTCTCCGATGAAATGTACGATGTGACCAACTACGGTTATTTTTCTGGCAACGATGCACATGCCAAGCAAATCGCGCAGCACATGTACGATGAGATGGCGAAATTGAAATGCAGGACATTAGTGTTGGGCGAGTGCGGTCATGGCACGCGCGCACTCCGTTGGGAAGCCCCCAACTATATGGGTCAACATCCTGATTTCAAGATGATTTCCTTGGTGGAGTTAATTGAGGAATATATCCGTTCAGGTAAAATAAAACTGGACAAGTCATTGAACAACAAGAAATACACGATTCATGATCCATGCAATATCGTACGTAATGGAGGATTGTTCAATTCGTTGCGTTATGTGGTGAAACAGGCGGTGCCGGAGCTGATCGAGATGGATCCTTACGGCAGTGACAATTTTTGCTGCGGCGGTGGCGGCGGTATGTTGGCCATGAGCGAATACAACGAACGTCGCCTGAAGATCGGAAAGATTAAGGCCGACCAGATCAAGGCAACGGGCGCGGATGTGGTGATTACCCCGTGCCACAACTGTGCCGACCAGCTTACACAAATCAACCACGAATATAAGCTCGGAGTGGAGATTAAATCCGTGGCTGAGGTGGTGGCCGATGCGATAGTTCTAATGTGACACAGAATCCAGCCGTTTGTTTTGTTGGAGCTTTGAA